>JBEBXX010000073.1:0-7796 GCA_040391435.1 Aureliella helgolandensis
CGTCGACCGCGACGTGTTCGCAAAAGTCCTCCATGGGCCCTCGTCGCCGACGCCACAGGTGATCGCATAACCTGCTGTGGTTTCATCAGTTGCTTAGGTATGAATACATTTCACAAGTTAGAATGGTTGCATTATGAAGCTTCGATCGTCGACTTACCTGAGCGTTATTGTGTGTCTCCTATTTGGGCTGGCCTGTTGGGCCCAGACCCCACTACTGGCGGACTCGCCTACCTGGGTGGAATTGGCAGGCAGCGTTTACGGCGCCCAGCCCGACCAGCGCGGTCCGCTGGGCGGCGGGGAGGGCTATGTCGACGCGATCACTGCGGGCGACTATCGTGTGCAAGACTTCGACGGACTACTCGATGCACTCTCCAAGGCTCAAGCTGGGCAAGTGATCTTTATTCCCGGCGATACGGAAATCGATCTGACCACGCATATCTATATCGATCAGTTGGTGCTCACGATTCCGGCCGGAGTCACCCTAGCCGGCAATCGCGGACAGCAGGGGTCCCCAGGCGCATTGCTGTGCAGCGACGCCCTGAAGACGCCGGCCATCATCCGCACCGCGGGGCCAAACGTCCGCATCAGCGGACTGCGCATTCGGGGGCCTAACCCCAAGCGGTATTTGGAACACCACCGCCGCGCCTTTGGTCCTGGCGGCGAGAAGCACAAATACTATTACAAATTTCCCTTGTCCGAAGGCATCGTGGCCGCTCACCCCGGTTTGCAAGTCGATAACTGCGAGCTATCTGCCTTCTCCAAGGCAGCCATTAGCCTCAACAGCGGCCAAGACCATCGCATTCATCATAATTTCATCCATCATTGCCAGTACAATGGCCTCGGCTACGGAGTTTGCTTGGCCGACGCCTCAGCCCTGATCGAATGCAATCTTTTCGATTGGAATCGGCATTCGATCGCCGGTACGGGGCAGCCTGGCTGCGGCTACATCGCTCGCAACAATATCGAACTGGGCGAGTCGCTCAGCCACTGCTTCGATATGCACGGAGGTCGAGATCGCGAGGACAATTCGGATGTCGCCGGCTCGTCGATCGAGATCTATAACAATACCTTCCGCGGACCCAACACTCCGGTAGTCATCCGCGGCATCCCGCAGGACAAGTGCGAAGTTCACCACAACTGGTTTGTGCAGCACGCAACCTCCGCCAAAGCGGTGGGCGGCCTATCGGAGCAGACCCGGGCATTTCAAAATGCGTATGGAGCTCAGCCCACGGCGGCCAACTGAACAGACAGCCAGCCCGTTATTTACTTGCAGAGCATCAACAATGCCGGCGATGGTTTACAATGCACAGCAGTGCGCTATGGCTTTTCGCGCACTTTTTTCGCCGCCGCTCATCGCAAGGAATTGACATGCTTGTCCGCTGGCTAGTTGCCCTACTGATCTTAACTGGCTCCGCTGCTAGTGCACTTTCCCAAGTACCATTTCGCGGGCTGCGGACCATCGCGGGCAACGGCGAATCGTCGCGGGCTCGCGACCAGGCGCCGGCTTTGGAGACATCGCTATCGAATCCGTTCGGCGTCCAGCCCATGCCCAACGGCAGCTTGATCATTGCGTCCTTCGACCAGCACGTGCTGTATCGGCTCGACCCCAGCTACAATCGGCTCGAGGTGATTTGCGGTACTGGCACGGCCGGGTTATCGGGCAGCGGGGGCGAGCACCCGACCAACGTTGCTCTGAATCGTCCTCACGAGGTGCAGATCGACGCACAAGGAAACATTTACGTAGCTGATACCTACAACCATCGGGTCGGAAAAATCGACTCGGCTACCGGCAGATGGAGCGTGGTGGCTGGCACCGGTTCAGCCGGTTTTTCGGGCGACCGACATCGCGCCACCGACGCCCAGCTCAATGAGGCCTACAGCATCGCACTAGACGATCAAGATCTGTATATCGCAGACATGGCCAATCATCGCATTCGCCACGTCGACCTGCGCAGCGGAGTGATTCAGACCATCTGCGGCAACGGCGTGCGCGCGATGCCCGTCGATGGCCAACTTGCGCTAATGCAATCTTTAGCCGGGCCCCGCTCGCTGGCCGTCGATACCAACTACCTGTGGGTCGTACTGCGCGAAGGCAATAGCGTGTGGAAGATCGACCGCCGCGATGGCAAGATCGACCACGTGGCGGGTACCGGGGAAAAGGGATTCTCCGGCGACGAGGGCGAGGCGCGGTTGGCACAGCTCAATGGCCCCAAGGGGATCGCAGTGCAGCCCGGAATTGCGGCCTATATCGCCGATACCGAAAACCATGCCATCCGCCACATCGACCTGCGCAGCGGCCGCATCGCCACCGTAGTCGGGTCCACGCGAGGGAAGGGGGGCTTTAACGGCGATGGCGACAACCTCACCCAACGCCTGCTCAAGCGGCCCCACGGCGTGTGTCTGCTCCCCGGCGGAGCGCTGTTGATCGGCGACTCGGAGAACCATCGACTGCGGCTGGCAGAATGATGTTTTGTCTATTAGCTGCAGTAAATGCAACTTTTCGTTAAGAAATCGGCGAATAAACCCTGGATTTAGACCGCCCGCAGGCATACCATGAGTTTGGTGCCGCAGTCGTTTCAGCTAGCAGTAGTCGCAGGCCTATTTGGCCTATGTCGTTCGACCTGCAAAGTTGTTACCAACGTCGGCCGACTGGCCTGGAACTTGGAATAAATGCAGTCCCGGGTTGGCCTGCGCGGCGTAGAACTCCGAACTATAGCAACGGTGGTCGGGAATAACGCAGCGGCGGACGGGTGCTTCTATGCAATAGGGGCTGATGACCTAGAGCGGTAGAGCGGCTGGCACCGGTCTGGGAGACTGGTTAGTACTGACACTAAAATTTTTTCCTTTTGGCTCGATCCCGAGGACACGGATGCCCGGACTCGAATGCTCACCTGCTGTTTTGGCAGGCCCGGCCCCTTGCGGACACCAGGCTCTGCCAACACAAAAGTTTTTAAGTATGCCAACTTCGCCAAAACCAGCCTAGCTGTCACCGGCGGCGTTTCGCAAAAGCCTTGCGACGATGCATTTTTAAAATGCGTATTGTCGGAAAACTCAGCAGACTGGGTAATGAGAGGATCCTCGAGCGACATTTCGTGATAGCCCAATTCGTAATAGGTGGGCTCGCCGACGAGCAACCGTTGAGTTCTATGCTCAACAGACCTCAAGCGAACCACCTATTTTAACGAGCAACATCGAGCAAAGGAGTCGTGCGTATGCCTTCCAGTAAGGACGTGGTTTCAGGTCGTCGCGGTGGTAGTGGTACTGCGAACAAGAAGAATGCCTTCTGTTCATTCTGCCGCAAGAGCTACCGAGACGTAGGCCCCCTGGTCGAAGGACCCGGAGATGTCTACATCTGCGGCGAATGTATCGAACTGTGTCAGTCCATTTTGGATCAAGAGCAGAAGCGGCGTGGGCCGAGCAACAATCTATTCGGTGAAATCCCCTCGCCGCGCGATATCGTGACCCACCTGGACCAATACGTCATCGGCCAAACCTCGGCCAAACGCGTGTTGGCCGTGGCCGTTCACAACCATTACAAACGCTTGACCAGCGAATGGAGCGGCTCGGACGTCGAGATCGAAAAATCGAACATACTCATGGTCGGTCCGACCGGCAGTGGCAAAACCTTGCTCGCCCGCACCCTGGCTAAGATGCTCAACGTACCCTTTGCCATCGGCGATGCCACCACGCTCACCGAGGCCGGCTACGTCGGTGAAGACGTCGAGAACCTGCTGCTAAAATTGCTGCACGCCGCCGACTTCGATGTCGAAGCCGCCCAGCGCGGCATCCTGTATATCGACGAAGTGGACAAGGTCGGCAAGACCAGCCAAAACGTCTCGATCACGCGAGATGTCTCCGGCGAAGGCGTCCAGCAGTCGCTGCTGAAAATGCTCGAAGGCACGGTAGCTAACGTTCCTCCACAAGGCGGACGCAAGCACCCAGAGCAACAGTACATCCAGATGGATACCTCCAACATTCTGTTCATCTGCGGTGGTACTTTTGTCGGCGTCGAAGAGATCGTCCGCCAGCGACTGGGCAAGAAAACGCTCGGCTTCGGCTCCAGCGGCCAACAGCACAGCAACGACTTGACCGCCGCTGAACTCATGCCTCAAGTCACCTCAGATGACATCCTGCACTTCGGCATGATCCCCGAGTTTGTCGGTCGACTGCCAGTCATCTCCGCGCTGGCACCGCTTGACGAAGCCGCACTGGTCCAGGTCCTGACCGAACCCAAAAATGCGCTCATCAAACAATACCAAGCGCTGTTTGGCATGGAGAACTGCGAGCTGCACTTCACCGAGAAAGCACTCAAGGCGTGCGCTCGCAAGGCTATGGATAAATCGGTCGGGGCGCGCGGACTGCGCGGCATCGTTGAGAGCGTCATGCTCGACGTCATGTTCGATCTGCCCGAACAGCCCAAGGGGACTAGCTACTCGATCGACGTCGACGAGGCCGATGGCCAGGTGAAACCGTTCAAGCTGAACACCACCGAGAAGAAAAGCGCGTAACGCACGCCGCCCATTGACTCTCGACGCAACACTCAACGAGGCGTGCCGCATACCAGCGGCAGGCCTCGCGTGCGTTTGATAATCCTGCAGTTTTATGAATGCTGCTTTGTTAGTACTGCAGCTCGACGTGGTCGATCGCGTCGTAGACGACCTTGCCCTCGTCTCTGAGACTCGCTAAGAGCACGATCTCCTCCACTTCGCAGTAGCACGAAACCTGATCTCCAGCCTCGTCGTTGGCCTCTTGCCGGCGCTGCTGGACCGCCCCTCGAACGACTCTGCCAAGCGTCAGGTGCGGTGTGAAAGCCCGCGTCTCCCGGGCGATGCCCAACTCCGCGAAACGCTCGTCCAGTCGCTGGGCGAGCTGCCCCAACACCCCGTGCGGATCCTTGGCTGACATCCACACCACTCGCGGAGGTTTGTTTTTCGGAAAGGCACCCAGACCGCTCAGCTCCAAGCCAAAGGCATCGATGCCTTGGCACGCTTCGCGCATCGCATCGCACAGTTGAGGCAGTTCGCGATTGTCGACGTCCCCCAGGAATTTGAGCGTTAGATGCAATTGGTCGGGACGGCTCCAACGCACATCGGAAACTTTGGATTTCAGAACTTGAATCCACTTGGCAATGCTTCCCGCGCTGGCAGTATCCAGCTCGATCGCTACAAATGCACGCGATGAATCCATGAATAATACTTCCCTTGTTTAAATTTCGTGTGGTGCACTCGCGCCCGCTTCTCTCTGTCGGCCCAGCCGCGTGTGCCATGCGCTACGATCCTAGCCCTGCATCGCCGCCTGCCAATGCTCCTGCGCGCCCTGGTGCAGGCGCGCCCCAATCTGCGTAATGACTTTGTGGCACATATAATTAGCGCACCGCGCGGCCTCGCTTGGAGCCAAGCCATGCGTGATGCCGTATAAGAACGCGCCTGCAAACATGTCACCGGCACCCGTCAGGTCTTTTGGTTGACACTCGACCGCCGGCGCGTGGGACTCCTGGCCGCCGACGCGTACAAACGCTCCATGCGGACCGTCGGTCACGACGCAGTCGGCAACCAAATCCTTGAGCTTTGCAAAGGCCTCGGTCGCGTCCGCCGCCTGAGCGACTGCAATCGATTCGGCCGCATTGCAAAACAGCAGGTCGCAGTCGGCCAGGGCCGCACCGAAGGCTTCGCCGAAGACCTCCGGGATGAATGCATCGGAGCACGTCAGGGCAACTTTAGTGCCGCTTTGTTTGGCGATGCGGATCGCCTCGCGGACTGCGTGCTGACCGGTCTCGGGATTAGCGAACACGTAGCCTTCGATGAACAGCCACTGCGAGTTGGCGATCTGCTGAGCGTCGATGTGCCGAGCCGACAACTGGCTCGAGACCGCCAAGCAGGTCCGCATCGTTCTCTCGGCGTCCGGCGTGATGATCGCGATGCAAGTTCCCGTGGTCTCGCCGACTAGGACGGGATTGCCGATGTCGATGGCCAGTTGCGAAAATTCTTCGACATAGTGCAAGCCATAGCGATCATCCCCCACGCAGCCAGTAAAAGCGCACTTGCCGCCCAATTGCTGAATTCCGATGATAGAATTAGCCACAGAGCCGCCGCTGACCAGCCGTAGATCGTGGTTGCCGTCGTGGAAGCGAGCCAGCAGTTGCTGCTGCTCGGTCTGGTCGACCAGGCGCATGGTGCCGCGTTCGAACCCTAACGAGTCGAAATCGCTATCGGAAACCTCGAGGAAGATATCTACAATGGCATTGCCCAAGCCACACACGTGAAATGATTTTTTCATGGTCTATTATCTTTCCCGAATAATTGGTAAGTAATTCTCGTTCGGCCGTTGTCAGCGACGCAGGACAATCCGCTAGACGCTTGGCTCGCACCACAAGCCCAAGACAGAATAATCCCAGCAGGCAAGAGAGGCTGCTAATTAGCTGTATTATGGATGGTGAGCGCAGGTCGGCTGGCGATTATCTCTGACTGACCGGCGTTTGACTACCGTTAATTTCCTTGGAATGCCCACCGCAGGTTGTTTTCGCATGCAGATTCTCCCTTACCGCCCGCACCCGTTGCTTCGCAGCGGCCATTTGCAAACGTTGCTCGTCGGCGTCCGAGCTACCATGCCGCTCAGATCCAAGTTCCGCTTGCCGATGGCGACACGCTCGTCGTGCATGAAGAGCTCGGCGAGCCGCTGAGCGAAACGGCACCGTTAGCCGTGCTGATCCATGGCCTGGGTGGAGATCACAGCAGTCCCTACATGCAGCGCATCGCCCACCAATTGCGTCAGGCTGGGATGCGCGTCTGGCGCGTCGACTTGCGAGGCAGCGGGTGTGGTATGAAGCTGGCGTGGCGTCCCCCCCACGCCGGCAGCAGCGATGACTTGGCCGCCGTGGTCCGCACCGCTTGCCAGCGCTATCCGCATGCGGCTGTCCACATGGTCGGCTTCTCGCTCAGCGGCAATATTTTGCTGAAAATGCTCGGCGAGGCGGCCAGCGGAGCCGATCATAGCGAGCTGGAGTGGCAGCGCATTGCATCGGCCATAGCCGTTGCGCCGCCGGTCGATCTGCATCACTGCGCGAACAACATGGAGCGGTTCAGTCGCCGAGTCTACACGCGGTACTACCTGAAGATGCTCCGCCAGCAGGTCGAGCAGCGGCAAGCCCAGTGGCCCCAGTGGCAGGAGGTCCCCGACGGACCGCGACTGCGAAGCATTCGTCAATTCGACGCGCGCTACACGGCACCCATGTGCGGCTTTACCGACACCGACGACTACTATACGCGGGCCAGCGCCAAGCCTTGGCTGCGCTCGATTCGCACGCCGACCACGCTCCTGGTCGACCGCCACGACCCGATTGTGACCGTCGAATCGTTCGATCCCTCGCGCATCAACCAACAATCCACCGAACTGGTGTTGACCTCCTACGGCGGGCATATGGGGTACTTTGGGCTCGACGAGCAGGGCAAGCACGTGCGTTGGATGGAGTACTTTGTCATCGAGCACCTGCGCGCCAGACTGGCTCAGTGGCACGCCGACAGCCCGGCTGAAGTTTCTGTGCAGACGCGGCCGCTACAAGGTCGACCGGCGCGCGGCCCGAGCGCGTTCTCCGCCTACACCAGCTCGTCTCGCAACCGCGAAGCGAGCGTCGGGGGAGATGAGCGAACTATGCGCGGAGCCCAGTGACCTACAATCCAGTGACCTACAATCCAGTGACCTGCAATCCAGTCAGCACCGTTGCAGCGGCGGCATATTGAACGGGCCAAGGAATTGGTAGAAGTTGAGTAGGAAACGGAGTGAATAGGTGGGATAAACGA
>JBEBXX010000074.1:0-7781 GCA_040391435.1 Aureliella helgolandensis
GAGAGTAGCACGTGGCTGCCGCAGGTGCCGTCGCCTGCGCAGGCCGCGACTGAGGATTGGCAAGCGCTGTGTTGAGCCGGAGACTGGCGTGTCCAATTAGCCACACGCGCTGCAGCGGAAAGGGCGCTGCCGCAGTAGTGGGCTGGGATGAATTAGGCAGAATATTCCGGCTCGAACTAAATTCCTAAAGTCGGCTGACCGATAAATAGCGTGTCGGAGATACGCCTGGGAGTATTTGCCCTGAGAGCGTCTCTGTGAGAATGAAGTTTGACAATGGATTCTACAGGTTTTCAGGCGGAGTGCCGAGAATGACGTTTGCCAAGCGACGGATGCTACCCACCATACTGGCTGTGTGCTGCGCGACACAGAGCGGTTGCCTGACGCTGGCGGACCTCATAAGCCCGCAGAAGACGCAGACGCTCGATACTACCTTCTTAGAAACTCAAGGCTACTCCATTCCCATGGGTGGCATGCCTTCTCCGGTAGCTCCCAGCGCTAATGGAGCACCGCGTATCATCCTGGAGGTGCGCGACGGCAAAACCCACCTTGAGTCCATACCGCTGCCGATGGATCGAGCTGTGTTTATCGAGGATATTGTGCAGCAAGCGCACCTGGCGGATCACTTTGGAAAGCTGATCGTTTCGATCATGCGCCCCACCGAACTCGGCGGCGCACCGCTCAAATTGGATGTGCACATCGACAGCTCGGGTAAAGCTTCCAATGCGGGGCAAAACTATGCGCTGATGCCCGGCGATCACATCGTGGTCAACAGCGACAATCGCACTGGATTCGAACGGTTTATCGACAAGCAATTCCGCGACCGCATGTAACGCGTGCTGGCTGCTGCTGCTGGATTCGTACGCACCAAGCTCGCTGACTTGTCCGTCGCTCGTCGATCACTCGGTTTCGAAGGGGCTGATGGCTATGCTTTGGAATGTAACGTCGGTGGTTTCGTCGTGACCTTGCAAGGCGATAGGGCCAGCAGCCAATCGCAAACCTTTGCGAGGATTGTCATCGGGCTCGCGCGTGTCGTAGAAGTCGACGACTTGTACGCCGTTAACCCACGAGACCATCTGTGGACCATTAGCCAGCAAAGTCAAGTAGGTCGGCTGAGAACCGTCACCGATCACAATTCGAGCAGACTGACGACGGAAGATAGCTCCGGCCCCAGCATCGATCGCGCGCAGCGGATCGCCGTCTGCGACCGCATGGTTAACCTGGCACTCGTAGCCGTCGAGCATCGCATCGGGGACGCAGCGAAAGAAGATCCCTGAATTGACTTCGGGGGTGGCGAGCGTATAGCGGGCCTGCAGCATGAAATTGCCATAAGCCTGCTTCGACTGCAACTGCCCTAGACCGCCGGTGAGCTGCAGTCCATTTTCAACGACCGTCGCACTAAAAGTGTTCTCTGCTTTTTCCGATAGCGTCCAGTCCTGCTCCCAATCCGCTCCCAGTTTCAGTTCCTTGGGGTCTAACGGGCGCAGTAGTATATTGCGAAATTCGATTCGACCCGACTTGTGATGCAGGCTGATGTGTCCGTCAGGAGCGACATCCAAGTCATCCAGTTCTAGAATCAGCTTGTCGTCGAGCCTAACCAATACTTGAGTGCCAGCTACGCGGACTGCCAACGAGTGCCACTCGTTGGGATCGAACTCGCCCAGCTCTGACGGCTCTACCTTCTGGCGTTCGACCAAGCTTCCGGTCGGGAATTCGGAGTCAGCAGCAGCGAGGCTCAGTTGCAAACAGTCGTGCGCGACGTCCTGCGGTTGTGGGCCCGTGCGCAAAAAAATGCTGCTGTGCGAGTCGGCATCGCCGCGAAAGTCTAGTTGCAGGTCGTAATTAGGGATCTGAAAACTGGTGCACAAGTAGCTCGGCTCGCCGCGCGTGGCGGTCAGTACGCCGTCGGGTGCAAATTGCCAGTCGGCATCGCCTACGATGAACCAACCGAACAGGGACTGGCCGTCAAACAATCGCACCCAGCCCTGGGCGAGTTGCTCGGGCGTCAGTTGAGCGGCCAGCAGGGCCGCGGCATCGATCTCGATTGTTTGCAGCGGCGCAAGTTGACTCTCGGCGGGATTGGTGCTGGCAGTTGCGCCTCCGGACGCCGCGGGCTGCGGCTGTGCTGAGGCCGTGTCGTCGGTCCCACTGGGCTTGTGGCCGGGATCCACAGAGGCGGTATCCAAGGCAGAATCTTCAGCTACCCCAGTCGCCTGCTGTTGGCGACAGCCACTGCTCCAGCTCACTAGGGCCAGCAAACACAGGCAAAGCGTAAGTGATAGTTTTTTCATAATGCAAGCAGTTTGAGTAGAAGTGTTGTGGTTCAGTTACTCCGTCGTGTCGATCTCAAGCCGTACGTCCGCCCAGTCGCACAAGTCAGGCGGTGCTGCACTGAGCGCATCGCCGCGCTGCGTCACTGACACTGCCGCGACTGCTGACGCGACTTGAGTATCGACCATCTCCCCGACAGCCAGGCTGCATAAGATTTCCAATTGGTTAAAGGGGACGAGCAGTGAATCGATGCGGGCGGAGAGTCGCGTTGGGCTATGGTCCGAGTCACTCGCTGCGGATAGGCGAAGTGGTTTCGAATTGAGCAGGATATCATGCAGTGCAAACTGTACCGGCCGCGCTGCCACACTGGCTAGCTCCACAACTAACGCCACAGGCTGGTGATCGTTCAAGCCGCTGGGGCGATGGAACTTGCGGCAGTAGCTGGCAGGGCGAAGCTGGCCTGCGGTGTGGTCGTGGCCGCGATTTTCGGCTTGAGGTGCGTCGTCGAGGGGCGGTTGACGCCATGCCGCCTGCCATGGATGGCGCAGTCGAATGATGTGCATGAAATCTCAGACTACTGCGAGATGAATTCTTTGGCGGCCGACATCTGCTTGACCTGCCGCGTGGCGGGATCTTCAATGCGCACCGAGATCTTATGTCCCCGCAGGGCTATCGGGAACGGAGGAGACGTCTCCATTTCCGACGAATCGTCGACACCCGCAAAACTGTTGACGTTATCGATGCCGTCGG
The DNA here is from genome assembly GCA_040391435.1 of Aureliella helgolandensis. Lineage (GTDB taxonomy): Bacteria > Planctomycetota > Planctomycetia > Pirellulales > Pirellulaceae > Aureliella > Aureliella helgolandensis_A. The sequence continues at coordinate 3,019 of JBEBXX010000074.1, forward strand.
TTCCCATGTCAGCCGCTGTGCGCCAGGCGTCCAAGGGTGATAGATTGGGGATGTCATTGCCACTGGCGCCGTACAAATCGACCGACCCATTGATGCGGCACACGCCCGTGAGGCCGTCCAGTTGAGCCTGCAGCAGACCATCCCCCTCATAGCGCGAGGTATAGGTGTCATAGCTGGGTTGAACAAGGTAAGCCGTGGAGCCCACTCCATAGATGTTACCCGATTTGATCAGGGCGGAAGTAAAAGTTGTGCCGGTGGAAAAACCGCTCAGCGAGCTCAGTCGGTTGTCATTGGGGCTAACGCCAAAGTGATCCGACATTTTCTTAGCCCACATCAGATCGACATATTCGCCCTGCGACAGCACGGGCTCCGTATTGACGACGTTGTAGTAGCCGGGGTCGTTGGGCGACAGGGCTAGATCGCCGCTGACTGAACTGACCAAAGCGACATTTGGATCGAAGAGTTTGATGTCAAACGCGAGCACATCGTTGGCCAGCAAATCCTCCCCGGCACGGCTGCCTACCAACACAAAGGCGGGGTGCAGAAAGCCAGAGCCTACGCGAAATTCGACGGTCCCCAAATTCCCGTCAGGATCGCCAGTTATGGCCAGGCTACGGCCCAAAGCTAAAACGGGCATGGTCGTTGAAACCGAGCCGGGCAGCGGGACTTGAACATGGGCGAAGCGATTGGCCGGATCCACCAAATCCTGCAAGCTATTGGCGGCCACGAGGTCGAAGCCATTGCCGCCCGAGTTGTATACGCGGCGCATCGACAGATCGCACTGCTGATGAGCCAAGGCCATATCGCACAACGGCGATGGCAAAGGCGTGGCTAGCCCAGGCCACTGCTGTGTGATCGTCCAATTTTCATCGGTGTTTACGGGTGAGATGCTGCTATCCATTACACCCGCCGGAAGCGTCCCGGCTGGAGCGACGGTCGATAGATCGGATATGACAACATCGGACGTGAGGTTCAGGTCAGGGCGAATCAGCAGCGTGCGGTAATGCAGGCGGAAGCCATCTGGGAAGCCGTCGCTGTCAATGTCTTCAAAAGCGGTCGCACCCTGAGGAGAATTGAGAAACAGCGTCGGGTCGCGGTTAGGATTGTTCAGGTTGGTAACCAAGGGCTGTAGGAAGACCGCCACTTCCGCGTGTTGCGAGGCGATCGAAATCAATTCGAAGTCTCCCGGCGCGTCGCGGACCGGTACCCGCTGCTCCACAATGTAGCGCGGCACTTTGCCCGTAAACCATACATCTCCGGCTCTGACCGTCGCCATCAGAATGTCGTCGACATCGCCAAAGCGACTGGCCGCCTGCGAGATCGCCTTGGCAGTGGTAAAGTCGGCGATTGAGCCATCGAAAATCTTTAAATAGCCCTGACCACTCGACGGGTCGACGGGAGGTGCCGGGATGACGGTCAGATGATCCAAGTCGCTGCGTAGACGGTAGACCACGTTTCGCAGTTGATTGTTCAATTGCAACACCGAGCGCCCCTGCTGCATGCTGTCACCGATGATTTTAAAAATCTGCGCCAGCGAAATCATCATGATCAGTGTGACGGCGGTGGCGATGAGTACCTCCAGCAGTGTGAACCCGCCGCGCAGCGACTCGCAGCGTCCGCCGGCCACTGGGCGACCTGCGGCCGGCTGCAATTGACCTGCGATCGGCTGGGCTTGTGAAGTCGACGAGGATGCAGGCGATTTGCATGAGGTCATGGGGATTTCCTTTGGCCGAGCGGACTCAAAACGGTCTGGGCCAGCTAAACTAAGCCGGGAACCAACCGCCTAGGACCGCGTCTCCAATCAAGATAAGTGTGTGCGACTAAGTCTATGCAGTGTATCACAAACGCGATAAATAAAGTGGAATGGCTGCAGAGCTTTAAGCCCCAGAGCACAGTGGCAGCTTAGGCTTTTCATTTGGCAAGCCGACCTTCCTACCCGGGCGAGCCGGCAGCTTATGCCGTGAGCTCATCACCTATTCTACTCCCCATAAAATCCTTTGCATAATCCAGCGGCATCACTGTCCGAGCCAACGCAACTGCGGTCCAGCCTAGCACAGCGCTTGCGTTGGCCAGGCTTAGCAGCCTTTGTGGGGGTGTTTTGGGCGGGGTGTGCGACCGGGGAGTCGCTGTGGCTGGACGAGCTGCACAGCAGTTGGTCCGTTTCGGGGAGCTGGAGCGATGTGGCTGCCAGGGCGGGGCAGGGAAATCAATCTCCGCTGTTTTTCTACTGTGTGTTTGGCTTGGTGAGGACACTTGGTAATTTAGGGGGAATGCCTGGCGAGCTGCTGCTGCGCTTGCCCTCGGTCGTGTGCTGGGGACTAACTCTATTTGTCTGCCTGTGGATCGTAGCGCAAGGCCGGTCATGTTTGCCAAGCCCTGGTGAGACACAATTAAAACGCCGACCGCTTAAACCCCGACCGTTTAAACAACGACCGCGCAAGTGGGGCCAGACGCTCAACGCCCGCCTGCTAGGCTCGGATCCTCGGCCGGCGATGGGTGTGGCGCTCGTGTTGTGGCTGCTGCTGGATCGCATCCAACTCTTCTACGCTACGGAAGCTCGCGTCTACGCCATGGTGCAGCTAATTAGTCTGCTCGGCTGGTGCTGTATTTACTATCTAGCGTCAAAAGATAATTTACAGACTGTGGGCCGTATTATTTTTTTGTGGTGCGGTTTGAGCGTGCTGCTCATCAGCCTGCATTTAACCGCAGCCCTAGCCTGTGCGTGGCAGATCGCTTGCGGGACATGGATTCTCTACAACTGCCAGTCGCGCACAAACATGGCGCGCTTGCAAGTTCTATGGGCAGCAGCAGTGGCGATGGTGCTAATGGCGCTTGGCGTGGCCTGGCAGCTATCGTTGCAAGTCTGGGAGCATCGGCAGCAGTGGGCCAGCTTTGCGGGCGACGCATCCTGGAGCGCGTTGGTCGGATTGTTTCCACTGGCTGCTTACTTGGTTCCAGTAGCCACCGCGCGAGGCGTGGACTGGCTGTGCAGCATAGGCCAGTTCGTTAGACCGTTGGGGCAGCGCCGCGCGCATCGACAAACGGCGCGTGGCCCACTGAGTGTGCGATTCAACAAACCACCCGACGCCCCGGGCCCGCTTAAAAGCCATGCCGCTCAGTGGCTGTGGTGGATCGCCGCTGCCGGACCGTGGCTGAGTGCGTGGTGCGTCACCAGCCTAGGGATTGCGCCGGTGTTCCATCGTCGGTTTGTGATTGTGGCGGCTATTCCGCTGGTGCTTATTGCAATTGGTCAGCTCGCCCTCATCCGCCGGCCTGCGCTACGCTGGCTGGCGGTGCTGGGTGTAGCGGCGTGGTTGGCAATCAGCCAAGGGACGCTCGACAATTGGCGATCCGGGGCGTGGTACGGCTGGCAGCGTGCAGAGGGCTGGCGGCAGGCTAGTCTGTTTGTGCAGTCGCAGGTTAAGCGCGGAGAAACGGTGTGGTGCTACAGCGGGCTGATTGAAGCCAGTGGAGCCGAGCTGCCGCTGACCGATTCGCTCGATCAATATCTGAGTTTTCCGCTGCGCGGTTTGTACCAGTTGGTCGATGCGCAAGGAGCACCACTCGCCCCACGGGCGCTCATCGGAGATGGTGCAAGTTGGCGTGGGCAATTGCTTGCCGCAGCCGAGCACGAATACGGCACAGCTCAGGCAGAGCAGAGCAGGGCAGGGGGGGGGGCAGCAGAGCAATTCGTGGGTGCAGAGTTGGTGGCAGGCAATCCCAATCAGTGGATCGTCTACCGAGGCAGCCCGTCGAGTTTCAGGCGGCAGTTGCGGCTTCTGCAACGAGCCAGCGCGGAGGCTCACCTGGAAAATTGGCAGATCGATGCGCCGCGCTCGTTCGGATCCGTTAGTGTGGTTCGAATGTCTGCGGGGTATCGCAGATGAAACGCAGTGCTTACGTATGAAGCGGTGAGGTCACAACTGCATTGCTGTGGCGGTGCTGCTCCTGTCCATCGCATGCTGTCCATCGCATGCTATCCATCGCAGCAGCTCTAGTCATGACAGCTTTTCAAGGAAGTCGTCGGGGAATGGCGTTGTAGCGCCGCGCTGACTGGCTGAAAAGGCGCCGCAGTAGTTGGCTACGGAGACGATCCGTTGATCGCTCCAGCCAGCTACCCAGCCGATGGCCAGCGCGGCTGATGCAGCGTCACCGGCACCAACAGAGTCGGCGTTGGGAGCGGGCGCGAGCTGCGGTACGGCAGCAGTAGTGATCTGTTCGCCGCGCTGGAGCACACAGCCCTCCGAGCCGCGTGTCCAAAACACGGACTGTAGTTGGAACCGCTGCTGCAATTTGGCTGCGATGGTGGTCGGCGAGCCTTGGTCGGCGGCGAGCTGCAGTTGAAACCAATGGGCGAGGAGCACTAGCTCTTCCTCGTTGCACTTGAGCACATCGGCTTGCTGCAAACTCGCCTCGATCACATCCACGCGAGGGTGGGGCAAGCGGAGGTTAATGTCGAAGATCTTTACGGCTCGCGCGGCTGCTTGTAAGCACTGCGCGAGGGCCTGTCGACTCTGCTCGCAGCGCTGGGCGAGAGTTCCAAAGCAAAAGGCAGCACTGCGCTGCGCGGCCTGGGCCGCATTGTCATCAAAGACAATGTGGTCCCAAGCGACCTGTTGGCCGATGATGTAGCTGGGTTGGCCGTTGGCGAGTGTAACGTCGACGTAACCCGTGGCAAAATCCGCATCGATTTGAATGGTGGATGTATCCAGCGGAGTTGTTTGCAGGTGCGCCAAAATCTTTTCACCGCGCGCGTCTCGCCC
>JBEBXX010000075.1:0-7704 GCA_040391435.1 Aureliella helgolandensis
TTATCAGACACTTATTTCCCGCACGATGCTTAGCCACGGTTGATTGATGAAACTTATGTGTGGATGCTTATGCCACCTTCGTTTCTGTGACCAATTCATTGAATGACAATTGCCATCATGTCCCACTTGCCTGCTCGCTCGCCCATCGTCACTGTCCCGGTCGCTTTAGCGGAGCGGAGCTATGCCATTCATATTGGCGCCGATATTGGTGCGATGTTACCAGCTTGGGAGAATCAGTGTCTGCCGTCGTGTCGCCATGCGGTAATGATGTTCGACTCACAGGTACCGGCGCTCGCCGGCGCTGTCGCCGAGTCGCTCGCGGCCGCGGGCGTTCGCGTTACGCATCTCGAAATCCCAAGCGGTGAACAGAGCAAGTCGCTGGCCTTGCTCGGACGCTTGTGGGAACAGATGCTCGAGGCCCATACCGATCGGGGGTCGATCGTGGTCGCAGTCGGTGGAGGGGTCGTAGGAGACCTCGCCGGTTTTGCAGCCGCCAGCTTCGCGCGCGGTTTGCCCTTGGTTCAGATCCCCACCACGCTGCTCAGCCAAGTCGACTCGAGCGTTGGCGGTAAGACCGGTATTAACCTGCCGGGAGCCAAGAACATTGTCGGAGCTTTCTGGCAACCTAGCTTGGTAGCTATCGATACGCTGAGCTTAACCACCCTGCCACGCCGCGAGTTCGTGTCGGGACTGGCAGAAGTGGTTAAGTACGGCATGATTTTGCTGCCTGACTTGTTCAACTATCTCGAATGCAACGCGACGGCAATTCTGGCTCAAGAGCCCGCGGCGATTGCACATATCGTGGCTGAATCATGCCGGGCCAAAGCGGATGTCGTCAGCCAAGACGAGCGAGAGACGACTGGGCTGCGGGCAATTCTCAATTACGGACACACCTTTGCGCATGCGCTGGAGACGGTCAGCGGTTATGGGCGTCTGCTCCACGGCGAAGCGGTGGCTATTGGCATGCACATGGCCGCGCGGCTGGCCATGCACATCGGGCGCATCGACGCTAGTCTCGTGCTGCGGCAACAACGCTTGCTCGATTTACTGGAATTGCCCACGCATTTTGCCGACGCCGATCCACACGACTTGTGGCAGGCTATGCAGCACGACAAGAAAGTCGAGCATGGTCGCCTGCGGTTCATCCTGCCAGACCGCCTGGGACACGTCGAACTGGTAGCCGGCATCACGCAGCAACAAGCTATCGCAGCCATGCTGCCGGCAAATTGACTCCCTTGCTGCCGAATTCAAATCACCGGCCATCGATTGGCTGGTCCGTTAATGCGTCGCCGGCATGGCAACGCTCCGCCGCGGGGCTAGAGTATCAGCTTTCAAAATATTCAAAAACCTTACGTGATGGCCGCTCCCGCTGCTACAATAGCACAATCTAGACCTTATTCCATTAGCTTATACCGCTTAGCAGCCCGCTAGCTGGGAGCCAGTTCGACATGCCACCCTCTGTGCCCATGGTTATGCTCAACAGCGCATTGCCGGATCGCGCTTCGCCGGGGACTTCCGCCACGCACGATCTATCCGACGAAGAACTCATGCGACGCTTCGTCGAAGCGGGAGATCGTCAATGTTTAGAGACTTTAATTCGGCGCTATCAGCACGAGCTATATAATTACCTGCGGCGCTATATGGCCGACGACGGACTGGCGGAAGACGCATTCCAGTTGACGTTTGTGAATGTCTTTCAAAAAGCCGAGCAATTCGATCCACAGCGCCGCTTTAGGCCGTGGCTTTATCGAATTGCCGTCCACCAAGCGATCGATTTAAAGCGCCGCGAAAGCCGCCGCGCAACCCACAGTCTGGACGTTCCATCCGATGCGGCCAACGGGCGCGTCACGAGCGAGGCTTCTACGCTGGCCGATTATCGCCAGCCGCCCGGCGATCCGTTGGTCGACGATGAACTACGACAAGACATGCGAGCCGCGATTGAGCAGGTCGGCGAGCCGGGGCGCAGTGCGCTCGAGTTGATTTATCTGCAGGGCCTGCCCTATCGCGATGCGGCTGAAGTTCTGAATGTTCCCGTGGGAACGGTAAAGAGCCGAGTGCACGCGGCGATTCGCAAACTTTCAACCATCTGGCAGCGTAATACAAGTATGTAGCGTACTCGTTTACCCCTTTTCCACTCTTACGACTGAAAATATGTTGTTTTCGGACGAAGATCTGATTGCCTATCTACTCGGCGATGCGTCGGATGAGTTAGCGAAGCGTCTGCAGCAACGTTTGGCGCTCGATGAAGAGTTGCTCCAGCGGTTGACGTCGCTGCGTCTAATGCTGGGACAGATCAATGCCACGCAGTGTATCTTCGAGCCCCCAGCAGATCTGGTGGACACGACTCTTCAGCGAATTGACCAAACGCTGGTGCAGCCCAGCCAGCATTGCCAGCCCAGCCAGCCCAGCCATGAAACATCCCGGCGTGCCGTAGACACGAACTTGGCTACCAATTTGACTGGCCGAACCCGCAGCCGGTCGGTGTGGGATTCGACCGCGCTGACCATCAGCCTGACGCTGCTGAGTTGTTTGGCCTTACCCGCCCTGCTGCGCGTGCGATTTGAATCTCGCAAAGCGCAATGTGCGCGCAACTTGGAGTTGACCGGTTCGGAGCTGGTCGGCTACGCGCTCAATCATCCCCAGGGTCGCTTTCCCCAGGTCGCCTTAGATGGGCCGCAGGCCTTTGCCGGAGTGTACGCCATCTACCTCCGCGAAGCGGGTGGGCAAATCCCCAGCAGCCAACTGCGCTGTCCTAGTCTGCCGGCCGCTGACATTTCGACAAACCACAGCCAGGCTGCCGATCAGACTGCTGCGCGGAATGTATCGGTAGCGACGTCCGCAGCGAACATTGCCAGTTTTTCTGAGCTGCACAATTTGCCTGGCGACAAGCTGCAGGTGGCGCAACAAGCTGTCGGCGGCGACTACGCCTATAACCTGGGAGTCTCTGAGCGGGGCCAGCCGCGTGCGCCCAAGTACGCGGGCCGCAGTCAGTTCGCGATCTTGGCCGATGCCCCTGCCTTGCGAACTGCCCAGCGGCTTGAGCAATTCGTGGCACACGAGGGAAAAGGCATCAACATTTTCTACGAGGATGGGCATGTGCAGTTTGTCTCGGCCGATAGCCTCCGCTGGCTGATTCTATCGAATGCCGACGCACCGGATAACCCGTTCGAAAATCAACTCGGTGCCCATGAATTGGGCGTCCATCCCTACGATGCATCGCTCGCTCCGAGTGACTTTCCGCCACTCGCCCGCTGAGCGCAGGGCGTATTTGGCCGTGCGTTTTATTAATTTATTAATCGCGAGGCCGCGTGTTTGCGGCGTGCCACGAATCGCTAAGTCAAAAAAAACGCCGCGCGGAAGACCCGTGCGGCGTTTTGCTTTTCAGACCACATGCGCCATCGTCTGGCCTAGCGGAATAGTTGCGTTATACCGTAGGTGAAGAAGGCTCCAACACCGAAGTTGATGGCTTCTTCGCAGGGCTTGAACTGTAAGATCAGCGTATCGCCCGGCTGGATGATTGGCCGTATGCTCGGATTATTGATCGCGGCAGCCAAGTCCACTTCAATGGCCATCTGTCCGTTGCAAGGAGTCTTTCGCAGGATGTACAGTCGGCCTGGTGGGACCACTTGTGTATTGCCTACGATCCCTGAGGCACCGCTGGCCAACTTGCTCGACACACCACCACCGGCGATGGCCATAGCGCCCAGGGCATCCAGGTCGTAGTCGCGAGGAATCGGCCACTGTCCACCCGGTAGCAATCCACCGGTGTAGAAGAACTCGTTCTCACGCGATTCGATCAAGATGATGTCACCCTCTTCCAGGATCACGTCTTCTGGTCGGATGCTGGGCAGTACGCCCGGCGGCAGTCGCAAAGGAATCTTGAGGATCGTCGGGTCATCAGGCATCGGTGGTGGGCAACCACATGGATCGTTGAACTGCAGCAGCACTTGCTGGTACTGTTGCATGAATGCCATCCGCGCCGCTTTGTCAGTCGCCTTGCTACGCAGTACTTTGACCACGTCTTCGGCTCCGATACCAGGCAGACCACCGGTTTCGGTTAAGGCGTGCAGGATGTCATTTTCGAAGGCGTCCAGTTTGACCACGGTACCTTCACCACTCTCGTCCGAACCGACCACTCCGCGACCGGTGCGGTTGACCTGTTGCAGATACGTATCGTTTGAATTGCCGCGGTCTTGCCGGATGACGATCACGTTGATGCGTCGCTTCTTGATCAAGGTCACCACGGGGCTGACCTTTTTCTGTTCGTCCTCTTTGAGAATCTTGGTATCGATGTAGGACTTACGGATCAAATCGCGGATCTGATCTTCGGTCAACCCTTCGACCTTGACTGGCTCGAGCAACGGCAGGGAAATGGTGCCGTCTTCTAGAACTGTGATTGGGAAGCCAGTCGAGGGAGGCAGCGTGCTATCCTTTTCGGGGAAGTGCACCGGCGGTGGCTCGGGAACTTGATCGGGCTCATTGAACGGGAGAATGCCATCGATGGTGATGCCCAGCACGTCGCCCGGGCCGAACGTATATTGACGCGGCTTTTCTTGGGCGAGTAGGCTAAAGTCGATGGGGATTAGGCCATCCTTTTCACCCTGGAAAAACTGCGGAGGTAAGCGCGACGAGGGGATGCCGTTGATGGGCTGTGTGAGCGCAGTACAGCCCGTCAGTGCCATGGCCAAGGCAGCCAGCACAGCCGCCGAGCAAGCTCGGCGTCCCGCCATCACCCCCGGGTGCACGCAAGTCAGTCGATTGTCGAGTGTCGTCGAACGGTTCATGGCACGATGCCTCTTCTGGTCAGTTGCGAAGTCAAAAACTTGGGTAGGAATGGACTATGGCCTTGGCGTGCCATAGCGACCATCGAGCTAACTTGAGCGCCGCTGTTTTGTCAGAGCGAATCCGCAAACGGAACTCGCCACGGCCATCGGCGTGCCGCAGCCACGGACACTAGGGCAGGGGCGGCACAATTCCGCCCACGGGCAGATCGCTGGCGCGTCCCATCACGGGACCAAACTGCTCTGCTGGCGGAGCCGGGATGGGCTCGCCGCTCATGTTCGGTACAGGCAGACCGTAGGGCTGGCCACTTGTGTCAGGGATCGGGTAGACGGCCCCTTGATGGTTCATCATGCCGGTGTTCTGAAGCTGGCTTTGCATGCCGGCTGACATCTGAACTTGATACCAGTTAGCAGTACCTTCTTCCTCTGCCGCTCGCACCCCATGAGGGTAGCCAGCGAACCAAGCCGAGGTGCGGGCCTGCCCTTCACCGGATTGATATTCCCAGCTCCAGTATTCGCTTGGTGGAAACGCTGGCGTGCAGCCATCAGAGCCACTGCACATCGCTTCGTATCCCGCGCGAAAACCGTTGCGGAAGTCACCCGCGTGCTTCTCATTGCAGAAGTTCTGCTTGCGGCGGTGCCAACTCTTGGCCGAGTGGGACCGATTTCGCAAGACCATCACCGTGTCGTTCCACGAGCCGTTCTTGGACACAGCGGAGTAGCCGTTGTGTACCACCGAGCAGCCAGAAGTTGAGAGTGTGATCAGGGTGAGGGCGGCCACGACCGCCGCTTTCCTGCGCCCCTTTGCCAACCTTGTAGCTGGCGAATTCCTCGGGCCGCTTGTCCCGCGAATTGATTTCCAAAATGGCGACATCGTGTCGTCCCCCCCCGGAGTACAGTCCATTGTTCGGTTGATTACCCCCACTTCGCGCAAACCTCACTAGGTGGGGCGCATCGCTCGAAGTTCAGGCGTAATGGTTAGATCGTTCGTTAAGCTGTGCCGAGTTGAGGAATTCTGTGGTTTATTAGGTTCGCAAGGAGAGAAACGGTTGTAAGACAGCAGCTCGACGGCCAAACGCCGCACCGCTTGGCTGCATCCTCCCGATTAAAGCGGTTGGAACGCTCGTCTCGCATCACCGCAGGTGCTTCACCGAAAATGGTCGGCTGTTTTATGTGGACTATGGTTTACACTAACAATGGACCGCCACTTGCCCCCTCGCGCCCCCACACTTCAATTTAATTAATCCCAACATGCCTCGTCCCTTACCTGTGCTGAGCTACCCACTGATTGATATCCTGGCCTGGATCGCGCGCGGCCTAGTCATGACGCTGTTGATCGTCGCTCCCTGGCCATTAGCCATGGCGGAATGGAGCAGCCAACTCTGGTTGGTGCCTGTGGTCGGTGCCATTTTCCTGTTGGCTTCGCTAGTCGCCGTCTGGCGGCGTTTGACGGTCGGCAATCCCGTGGTATGGTGTCTCGCGGCCGTACTAGCCGTGGGCTTGCTGCAAGTCGTCCCCCTGCCAGAGCCGCTGTGGCACAGGCTGTCACCCGCTGCGGGCTTTGAGCAGCGCGTAACCGACTTGGCCAATGAATTTGCCGCTGCCGAAAGGGCTGAGGGTGCAACCGAGCAGCCTCGCGAAAGTGAAACTGCGGAGACTAGCGAGATCCGTCCGAGCCGCAGCATTAGCATCGATCCAGTGCAGACGCGGGCTACCCTGTGCGTATTTGCCATGGGAATCGCGCTGCTCGTCTCGTCCATCATTCTGTTTCGCGATCGGCAGAGCGTCAGTCTGCTGCTCGGCTCGCTGATGGTGAGCGGGGTAGCCATATCGCTGCTGGGCATCTATCAGGCGGTCGTGGCCGGCGACTGGACGCTGCTGGAAGTGCCCAAGGCAAGTTCATTCGCGACGTTTTATAGCCGCAACTCAGCTCCCCAGTTCTTGGCCTGTTGCTTCGCCGCGACCGGGGGACTGCTAGCGATGTACCAAGCCCAAGCCAAAAAACTCAAGCGGGACAAACGCTACCAAATGGTTTATCCGTCGGTAAATCCGTTGGCGCGGCTGCGGCGTCGGGCCGAGGAGTTTGCTGGCGATGTCGACCCCATAGCTTTCATTTTGCTTGTGATCATGCTGCTTCTTTTTGCCAGCGTGCTAATCGCCAATAGTCGTGGCGGGATCCTGGCGTTTCTGGCCAGCGGGCTAGCTATCGTGTGTGTGTATGCTTTGGGAAAGCAGGCGAGCTTTAGCGCCTTAGTCGCCGTGCCCATCCTAATCATCGGCTCAGGCTTGTTCCTATCCATGTATGGCTTGGATGACAAAGTCGGCGCACGCTTAGATACGCTTAGTCAGGAAGCCTACCAACTGGACAATGTACGGCTGACGATATGGACCATGGCTTTCTCTCAGCCCAGCTTGTGGCTGTTCGGCAGTGGCTTGGGCACCTTCCATTTTGCACTCCTGCCCATGTACGCTGCGCCACAAAGCAACTGGTTCTACCATGCCGAAAACATCTATGTAGAACTCGCTTCAGGCGCAGGATTGATCGCGCTGTTGATCGCCATGGCAGGCTTGTTGTGGTTGGTTTGGCAACTGTTGTCGCGACCTGTGAGTTCCAACACCGCTCGCGCAACGCGCTTTGCCTGCCTATTTGCAGTCCTAGCTGTAGGGCTGCACAATTTAGTGGACTTTAGCCTCATGCTGCCTGCCATCTTTCTACCGCTGGCTTGTTTGGTCGGAGCCTATCTGGGCAGTCGTCATCAAGTTCGCCAGAAACTGCGCCGCTCGAAGAGCTCGGGCTCCACTGCGGCCAAGCCTGCTTATGCCAAACCTGCCTATGGCAAGCCAGCCTATGGCAACCCAGTCCAAAGCCAGACAATATACGCCAAGCGCGAATCCTACGCCAAGCGCGAAACCTACGCCGAGC
>JBEBXX010000076.1:0-7689 GCA_040391435.1 Aureliella helgolandensis
ATCTACAGTCGCTACGCATTCGGTCACGCGCAACCAACCGGCACAGTCTGGGGGGGGGGCTGAGTGGGCCGATTCGGTTCGTTCTAGCGTAGCTACCGATGAACTGGAGCTATCGTCCGAAGCACAGCAGCTTAGCCAAACACAAGCCCTGGGGCAATCTGACAAAGTGGTAGATGGAATACGCACCGAGAAGGTAGCCGCGTTGCGCGAGGCGATCGCCAACGGTTCGTATGAAACGCCTGAAAACTTATCTGCGGCTCTCGACAAGCTACTCGATGCGTTCGCTTAGCGACCGCTCCAACAGAGGCCAGCCCATCCCACCAGCCAGCGTTCGGGGTATAATATAGATAGGTGCTCCTTTTGGCTGCGATCGTGCAGCGTGCTTATCTAACTCACTCCTCCGATTGCAACTGGGTTGAGGCTTTCATGGTCGAAAAACTGGAGTCTGTCGAAGTCTCGCAGTCTCCCTTGGAGCGGTTTGAAGAATATCTGCTCAGCCGCGGTTTGCGAAAAACCGAGCAGCGGCGTTACTTGGTAGAGCAGGTGTTCAGTCAGCATGCGCATTTTGACGCCGACCAGTTGATCGACCGCCTGCCCCGCAAGGGAGAGGAGAACTACGTCAGCCGCCCAACTGTCTATCGTACGCTAAAAGAATTCGTCGATGCTGGATTGCTGCGGAGTTTCGAGCTGAATGGTCGCAGCGTGTATGAACACGACTATGGCTACCCCGCGCACGACCACTTCTACTGTGTCAAATGCCACAGCCTATTGGAATTTCAGTCCGACCCCGTGGTTCAACTGCGCGATGAGATCGCGCGGCGGCACCGCTTTCGCGTGCGCAGTCACCGCTTAATTATTCAGGGGGTGTGCCAGGAGTGCAGCTCGCGCCGCAAGCAGCGACGCGCCCAGGACTTGGTTTAGCGGAACGCTCCGCCATCGCTCTCGGATTCCGTGCCTAACCGCAGAGCCAACTGCTCGAACTGGCAGTAAAGCTGATCGCTGCTGGTATGAACGTGCTCCGCTTCGGTAATAAAACGTATGCCTTTGTCGATGTACACGTCGTTTTGGATCAGCACGCGCTCGAAGGATTCCAACGGCGAGCCATAGGCGATGACCAACTTGTGCTCATCGAACTGGACCTCCTGTTGACGCTTGGGATTGAGTACGGCGATGCCCGTGCAGCCATCGTTCAGCAGCATCTCTTCGAAGTCGTAGAGGATGCTTTTTAGAACGGGCATGTCGATATGCTCGCGATAGTGATCTTGGTGTCCGCCGGTGTGGTAGTGGCTGGTCTCCAGCACCACATCGACCACGGGTCCGAGCGTATCGATCATATCGATAAACAGGTCGAACAGTCGCTCGCGGGAAGCGGCGGCCATGATCACCGGGACTTTTGTCTTGCTTGTGGGGTCGACGTACACATCGTGCCGAAAGCCTTGCCGCGGGACGACTTGTAGGTCGATAGCCGGCCGGACAGCGTCTGTTAGGTCGAACGCATCATAGCGAAAGACCTTTAGATGAGCTTCCAATTCTGCGTCGGTCAAACTGCCAAAGCTGCTCAGCGCATCGCTTTTGGCTTGATTGACTTGGGAGGTCTGGCCGGTTTGAGATCGTTGCTGCGAGCCCATGTATCTGTCTCTTGAATACGTTCTAAATAGGGAGGATTCTGACGAGTGGCTGCGGGCTAGCCCGCTCTGCCGACAACCAAAACTAGGTTACAGGGCACACTCGAGAAGCCTTCCAGCGAAAGTTGGCCAGATTCCCAGCGAGGACTGCGGTCGCGATTGCTACAGTCCACATAAACTGACTTGGGGCTGACATCGAGTTGCCAAAAAGCCACACGCTCCGACTACAATTGAAGCTTTATGGCAGCATTGTTTCAGAAGCGGGCGCGAATCCGCTCGCCTTCATCGGGCCCACCGCGTCCAACCTCCCCAGCACTTTCGTTCCACTACTAGGATCATGCATGCGAGCCTTTTCCAGCGCTTCTGCGGCGTACAACCTGGCGTACAAACAAATGCTCTTGGCATCGCTGGCTGTGCTCGGCCTGGGCTGCCAGCCCAACAGCGATGCGCAGTCAGGCGGCCCACAGGCTGCTAGCGTTCCAGCGGCGGCCCCTGCGGTGCCGCAGCGGCCGCAGGTCGATACCGCAGCGGAGCCACAGGCACCCGAGCCAATCATGATTTCTGCCGGAGAGGATCGCTGGATCAAGCTGGCTGAATTGCCGTGGGAGCAGTGGTACTTGCAGTACCTAGACGGCAAACGCGTAGGGTACTCTCACGTGTTGGTCCAGCGCTCGGCCATCGAGAGCGACACGCAGCGCTTGCGGGTCACTCGGACCGACTGTCTGGAGGTCGACAACGATGGAGTTCCCACCAGGTTTAAGCGAACCATCGACTGTTTGGAATTTGCCGATGGTCGAGTGATCGACATCAGCGATTCGTCGCAAACACTGGACAACGTCTCCCACACCCAGGGTAAACGCTTGCGCGGCAAGTTTACCGCCACGACGCGCAAGTCCACGGCGGGTGAAAATGAGGAGCCAATTAGCATCGCGTTCGATTGGGACGATACAGCCTGGGGCGTGATGGGACTGCAAGCCGTTATGATGCGGCACGTTCCCCAGCCGGGCGAGCACCTGCAGGCCGATGTGTTTGCTCCACAACTGTACAAAATCGCACACGCGGAATTGCTGGCCGGCCAGTTCGATCTGACCGCACTGCCTGGCGGTAAAACCCAGTCGCTGCTAGCTGTCGATATCTCTCTGCGCAGCGAGGACAGCGGCATGCTGTCGCGGAATTGGATCAACGAGCGTGGAGAAGTGCTTAAGACGGTTGCGCTATCGGGGCCGAATCTGAGCACCTTTTGGACGCCCGCCGAGGTCGCCTACCGCACGCGCGACGAGTTCGAGTTGGCCGATGTGCTGGGCGGCCATGTGCCGTTGGTCGGCAAACTGCCCACGCGCCAGGCGCAACAAGTCGTCTACCAAGTCGATCGCGATGCGGCTGCTGCGGGTGAGGACGTTTTCAAGTTGCTGGCAAAGTCCGCGGTCCAGTCAAAGGTTTCGCTCAACGCCCTGAGCGCTGAGGCCACCGTCAAGTTAGCAGAGCTTCAATCCCCGGATACTGCCGACGCGTCGCCAGGCGAGCCAGAGGAATGCTACTTGCAAGCTTCGCAGTGGGTCCCGGCCAAGCATGCCGGCTTGATGAAGCTAGCCCACCAGTGGGCTGTTGGACCGCAGCCAGTCGATGATAAAGCGACCGATGCGCAGGCAGTCGATGCGCAGCCAGTCGATGCGCAGCCAGTCGATGCGCAGCCAGTCGATGAAAAAGCTGCCAGCCAGCCACACAGTACAGCGATCCGGTTGACGCGGCGAGTTCACCAGGAGATCGCCCTGGTTCCCCTGAGTCGCACGGTCGCAGGTCCCCTGGAAACATTGCAGCGCAAGTCTGGAGACTGCGTAGCGCATGCATTGCTATTGACCAGCTTGCTGCGCGCCCAAGGGATTCCGGCTCGCTCCGTTAGCGGTCTACGCATCGATCCCGACAAACCTACTCAAATGCAGTTTCACACTTGGACCGAAGCGTGGCTGACAGATCGTTGGCTACCGCTAGATAGCTCGATAGGAGCCCTAGCTGGCGTCGATCGTTTGAAGTTCTCGGACAGTTGTCTCTCGAGCGACAATCCCTACGAAATCATTTTGCCAGTCTTTCGCCAAATGCCAGGCCTACAGGTGCGCGTTAAGAGTTTCGAATAGGCCATGGTTTATGATGCACTTGACAATCTCTGCGGATAGCGTTTGAAATGTTCAGATGCGGCCCCTAGCAGCGGGTCGATGGTGCTGGCTTGAATCGGCTCAGCCGGGGGCCACGCCATCCATTGGAAGCCGATGTGCTCGGTCAAATTTGGTTGATAGGCCTCGGCGACATAGCCTAGGAAATAGCTCACCCGTTTGAGGTAATCCCCGCGTTTAGCACCTCTAACGTCGTATTCGACTACGAATCGGAAGTCGTCGTCAATGTCGATCAGTTGCTCTGCGATACCTGTCTCCTCGTGAGTCTCGCGGAGGGCTGTCTGCAGGATGTCTTCACCCGGTTCGGCATGGCCCTTGGGTAGATCCCATCGTCGCGCGTGACGCATCAATAGGAATTGCGGGGTGGGCTGTCGACAGAACAGCAGACATCCACCCGCTTCGATCAATCGCGTCATTTAAAGCATCTCCGGTGGTGTGACTATTCAACTGAGGCTATTTGTGTGCCGGGACGACTCGGGCAGATACGATTTAAACAAATATCGAGGTCCCTGATCTACAGTCGTGAACGATGTGTTGGAACACAGAGCTTAACTAATACTGGCCTGGCAGGACTAGCCCGACGCGCCAGCCGAGCTCGCGTTTTCCTTGCGATAAAAGCCTGGATCGCGCGACGAGAGAGCACTTCTTTGGTTCGGCCAGACGTTTAACCGCGCCGAGTTAAGCGTCGCATCTGCAGACCGTCGAGTTTAAGAGTAAAATGCTATCTGACTTTTTTGCTCACTGATTCCCTCAAGGCCTGCTGCTGTGCTTCACAACTCTGCCCTGTCCGCATCGCTCCTCATCTTCAGTCTGGTCTCGCTCGAGCTTGCATCGACGCCTGCCTGGGGTCAAACAGCTACGAAGTCAGTGCACATTGGCGAGACGCACTTCACGATCCCGGACGGCATGGAACTGGAATTGGTGGCCGACGAAAATTTAACCACTTGGCCCATGCTGGCTGATTGGGATGCGCAGGGCCGCTTGCTGTTAGTCGACTCGGGGGGCGTCAGCAAGCCCATCGAAGAGCATAATAAAAAGCTGCTGCATCGCATCGTGCGTTTAGAGGACAGCGATGGGGATGGGCGTTTCGACACGCGGACCGTTGTCGCCAAAGACCTGCCGTTCACCGAGGGGGTGCTGTGCATCGGCGGCGATCTGCTGGTCGCGGCCCCCCCCTCCATCTACCGTTTAATCGACGAAGACCAGGACGGCATCTACGAATCGCGGCATGTGTGGTTCGACGGTCAAACGATCACCGGTTGTGCAAACGACTTGCATGGACCCTACCTGGGCCGCGACGGCTGGATCTACTGGGCTAAGGGTGCCTTTGCTGAACAGCATCACGATCTGCTCCAGGGCGGTTCGCTGACTTCTTCGGCCGCGCATATCTTCCGTCGTCGACTGGCCGGCGGTGCGATTGAACCAGTCATGACCGGCGGCATGGACAACCCCATAGGCGTTGCCATAACGCCCGAGGGAGAGCGGTTCTTTACTAGCACATTTCTACATGTGCCCGGTCAGGGGCAAGGCCTGCGCGATGGTATCGCCCATGCCGTGTACGGCGGTCTGTATGGCAAGGAGCATCGGCAGGTTACCGACGGTCATGTGCGCACGGGAGATTTAATGCCGGTCCTGGTTGAGTTGGGCGCTGCGGCACCCAGTGGGCTTGCCTGCCTATCATCCACGCAGTTGCTACCCCAGCCATCGCCGGGCGAGAGAACTTTAGTGGCAGCTCTGTTCAATGTGCAGAAGGTAACTGCCCATCGTTTGCAGCCGGTAGGCGCTGGTTTTAAATCGCACAACAGCGATCTAGTGGTAGCTGACCGGATCGATTTCCATCCCACCGATGTGTTGGAGGATGCCGATGGTAGTCTGCTAATTATCGATACTGGAGGTTGGTACGATCTATGTTGCCCGTCGTCCCGCGTCGACCAAAAGACTGCTGCTGGCGGCGTATATCGCTTGAGCGCCAGCTCGCCATCGTCGCAGAAGCACGCTGCTCGCGCTGCCCAGCCGGCCCGGGCCACCGCGGAAGCCAAGAAACTTGACGCAGCCGCAGCTAGCTCGTCCGCGATTGATCCGGCTCAACTGGCTGGGCAGCTACTAGACGATCGCGCGTGGGTCGCGCGCAGCGCGCAGTTGGCCCTACTCGAACTATCTCAGGTCGCAGCCCAAGCGGATCAACCTCAAAAGTTGCTGTCAGAGCGCATGGTGAGTGTGCTGCAGAGCCAGATGCAGGACATTCAGCAAGGGCTGGATGAGCGACTGGCCAGTCTGTGGGGGCTATGCACATGGGGTGACCAACGAGCGCTGGAAGCCATCGCCGCGCAGCTAAACGGCACCGATGAGCGTCTCTTGCAAGCGGCCTGCCACGCCATTTCACTGCACCGCTATGCGGCTGCCAAATCGCAGTTGGAAGAGCTCTTGAAGCACGAAAATCTACAGGTTTCACGCGTGGCCGCCGAAGGCCTGGGGCGCATCGGCGACCGCACCTCGACCAGCGCCCTGCTGGGCGTGCTCGATGGCCGCCATGTCGATGACCGCGCGTGGGAGCATTCCATCACCTACGCGCTGATCGAGCTGCAGGCGGCTGACCAAGCCCTTGAGAGTCTGGCCATCGCAAAGCGACGACAACCTCGCAGTAGCCAAGCTAAATCAGCGTCGCAGCCCGGCGCACCGGCAACTGACAGCGGGCAGATTTCGAGCCCTCAGCGCAAGCGCATCGCCATGCAAGTCATCGATCAACTGGCCGCAGCGCAGCGTCTGTCGGTCGACATGCTGCTCGATGGCCTAGGATCGAACGACGAACTTTATCGACAGACTGCCAGCCAGATACTGGCCAAGCATCCGGAGTGGGCACCCAGCTATCGAGCCGCAATCGACGCGCTGTTCCAGCAGGCAGCGGTTCGGTCGGCAGCACCCGACAGTGAGCAGAGCGATGCACACGCAGCCGGTAGCAGCGACGCGCTTCAAACCATCGTAGCTGGATGGCGAGAGACGGCGACCGTACAGCAATTGGTGGCCGGCTGGATCAAAGCCGCTCCGCAGTCCACCGCCGCACAGCAGCAGCGGCTCATGGAGCTGCTTGCAGTCTACGTCAATGTTGATTTGCCAGCCGACTGGACCGCGGCGCTAGCACACTGGCTGCAGCAGGCGTCTGAGCCACAGCAATTGGCCATCGCCAGCCAACTCGCGGTACTAAAGGTGCCAGCGGCTGCCGAGCTCACCACGCAACTCATCGAACTAGCCAGCGGCGCTCAAGACGAAACGGCGCGGTTGCAGTTCCTGGCTGCTCTGCCGGCCAATACTTTGATGCCAAGCCCGCTGCTAGAGCAGCCGCTGCTGAGCGCGTTGGAGTCGAGTGGCGAAGGGCTGGCTGCCGGCGATGCCTCGCTGTCGAGGGCAGCCCTGGCTGCCTTGCAACGCGTGCGACTGTCTACTGACAGCGGTCGACGATTGCTCGAGAGTCTGCCGCAGCAGTCTGCTAGGCATCTGCCGTAAGTTGTCGAAGCCATCAGCCGCGTGGGCGACGAAGCGCTCGATGCGGAACTAATGAAGCAGTTAGCCGCCCTGCCCGCAGCCCGCACGCTGGCTGAGGGAGACGTGCTCAATCTGTATCGCACGCGTTCGGCGGCGTTAAAACAGGCCGCTCAAGCGACTGTGACCGCGATGTCGCAACCGCCCAGCGATATACAGGAGAAAATTGATGCGGTGCTGAGCCAGTTAAAACCTGGAGATGCCATGCGCGGACTGCAGTTGTTTCGCAGTAGCAAGGCGGCTTGTAGCGGTTGCCACAAACTGGGCTACGTGGGTGGGGAGATCGGCCCCGATCTAACGCGCATCGGTTCCAGTCGCACGCGACCGGCTTTGCTAGAAGCCATTCTGTTTCCCAACGC
>JBEBXX010000077.1:0-7671 GCA_040391435.1 Aureliella helgolandensis
GCTGCTGTGGGTACTGCTGGTACTGTTGCTGTGAGTACTGCTGCTGTGGGTACTGCTGGTACTGTTGCTGTGAGTACTGCTGCTGTGGGTACTGTTGCGGCTGGTACTGCTGCTGTGGGTACTGCCGCTGGTACGGCTGCGAGGTCTGAGCTGGACTAGCTACAGGCGTTGGGTTGACTGTCGTCGATACGTAACTGGGTGGCTTGGTGGATGGAAATGGAGCCCGGGTGTGCGGGTTTACCATGCCGCTCCGCGGCGGCCCGGTGGCGACAGACGGACTCGTTGTCCAAGAGCCGCCGCGGGAGGGCTGATTTACCTGCCCACTACCTACCTGCCCACTACCTAGCTGCCAATGGCCTGCGGTCAGGTCTTCCGGACTTGCCGGGCGAGCTTGCGCGTGGGGTGCAGGCCAGCTCTGCGGGCCCAACTGCTGAGCGTGGGAATCCCAAGTTTCCCGAGCCGTCTGCTGCCACTGGTCGAGCGTCGCATGTCCGGGCAGATTGCCCAGTCGGTCGTGAACGGCTTGGCCGAGTTCGGAAGCTTTCTGTGGATTGACTGTTAGGTGAGGCGTCCCGCCCTGCCAGTCGACTTGTAGCAGACCTGCGACGAGCATAGCGGGGAGCCCAAAGAAGATTAACAGCGGCCCGACCGGAGAATTTGCCAGGCGTTGCATGGGCGCAGGCAGGGCCAGGGCAAGCAAACTTGCTGTATTCCGCGTAGTCGATCGGCGCTGCTTTCGTCGCTTGCGTGCCATGTTGCGTTGCTCCCATGCCGGACGTGGGGCAAGCATGGCCCACCAGCACAGCGTAGGCTTCCACTCGATCAAACTTGCAGAAATGCCAATCTGGAGGCTTCACCCACGTCCAGGCCGCGAGATTAGCAAATGTGTGCGAGGTGCGACAGAGGGAAAACCACCTACTCCATCAACACTTGGCGCGCTCCGCGCGGAATGCGTTGTTGGCATACTCGATAATCTGTGCAGCACCCACCGTATCGCCGGCGCGAATCACCAATATCTTGCACATGTTCCCCGCGGGCTCCGCCCGGATGCTGTCAATTAGCGATAGCGTTTGCAGATGGCCGGCGTCCTGCCCCACAAACTCGCGAGCTAAAGCTGGCATCAGAGCTCCGATTTGACCGATCTCGCGGTGGCTTACGCAGACCTGATCATCATTGAGCACCAGCCGCAGGCGAGTGCCCGGATACAACTCCTGCGACAGGCCGGTCCACGGCCGAGTTAACAAGAAATGGGTCCAGAAGTGGCACAGGCTCGGGTCTCGAGCATCGCCCAAAAATAGACACCCATTGTCAAACCACGTTTGGCACACGCGATGCCGCCATTGGTGCTGTGGAGTTTGAAACAGCGAGTACACGCGACTCTTCCCCCAGCCGTCGACCACCACGTCCGGTGGGGCGATGATGCGATCTTCGGCAAACGCCAAAATGGCCTCGTCCAGGACGGAGTCGGGAACGTTGGCTAAGTAGCTGGCGATCCGTCGGCGGACCTGCTGCTCATCGGTGCTCAGCCCGTGCAGAGAAGCGTACAGTAAATACGCCTCGAATATTTCATTCTCGTGAACGGCATCGCACAGCATGACTCTAATCCTCGCACAGTGATGACCCGCAACGGTTGTCTACCGGTTCAATAAATTGCACGCACGCCTCGCAGCCACTCGGTTTTGCCTGTCACCTCTCCCAGCTTGTGCAGCAGGATCCGCAGGGGGAGTCGCAAGGAACGAGCGCGCAGGGCGGCGGCGCGACGCATTGACCAATTGAAACCTACGTTATTTTTTCAGCGCAGGTCGCCAAAATTACTTCGATTTCCGGGCCGTCTGTTAGTCGCGGCGGACCGTAAATATCGACCGCGAGTAACAGGCGGCCCAGAAGTAAGTCTGTGTGGCAGTTTCCATTAACTGAATCGGAGTTTGCTATCTCGCAGTGCGGGGAACTCTTTGCGCCAGGCACGCATCGCGGCGGGATCCAAATCGCAGTGCACCACCTGCTCGCGTTCGTCGGCTTCGAAAATTGGTCGCCCCAGATGGTCGAAGGCCGCGCTGCGTCCGTCGAATTGCAGATTCGGTTCGCGGCCGCAGCGATTGACGCCGACGGTCAGGGCTAGGTTTTCGATGGCCCGGGCTTGGAGAAGTCGCACCCAGTGCTCGGAGCGGACTGACGGCCAGCAGGCGATGAGCACGAACATCTCTGCGCCGTCGCTAATGGCTGCTCGGAAGAGCTCGGGGAACCGCAAGTCGTAGCAGATCAGCGGCGCGATGCGGACGCCCTGCCACTGAAAGAGCTCGCCTCGGTCACCCGCCACATGGCAACGCTCCTCGCCCGCTCCAGAAAACGGTTGCTGCTTGCGGTATCTGGCCAGTTGGCTGCCGTCGGGGGCGAATACGACGGCTTCATTTGCGGCGGTGGGGCCGCCCTGCGTCGCTCGCGGGCCGAGCGGGCTGATGACGCCTCCCATGACCGCTGAGCGGTATTTGATGGCTAACTGCCGCAAGCACTGCTCCCCCTCCCGCTGCTCACCCTGCACTGTTTGCTGGACATTCATGCTGAAGCCGCTTTCGAACATCTCGGGCAAGACGATCAGCGAATCCGGCGGGATGTGGGCGGCGGCCAACAGATCTTCTGCGCGGCGGCGATTGTGAACTCGGTCCTCCCACGCCATGTTGAGTTGTACGGCCACGACGTGCATTGTCGGCAGTCCTTAAGCGATGCTGAGCTGGCTCATCTAGGCGACGCATTGTTGCAATGCCGCCCAACGGGTATTCTGTAAATATAATCCTTGACTGGACTAACAGCCTGTGGTGCGGCACACGGGCGAGCAAATATAACTGACGAAATGAGCATGAATCGAAACCGACGTGAACGCAATGCTGACCCAGCCGATAAGCCGCCAGGCAAACCGCAGCCCAAACCCAAGCTGGTCCCGACACGCCTACGAATTGTGGCCGGAGACCTAGGGGGCCGCAAGATCGACTACAACGGCGACCCCGCGACGCGTCCCATGAAAGAGCGGACGCGTGAGAGCGTGTTTAGTCTGCTCGGCGGCTATCTCTACAACCACTTTGTGATCGACCTGTTCGGCGGCACAGGTATCTTAGCCTTTGAATCGATCAGTCGCGGTGCAGAGCGGGCCATCGTGCTGGAGATGTCTCGTTCGACGGTGAAGACCATGCTAGCTAGCATGCAGGCCCTGGGGCTGGGGGATCGGATCGATGTGTTCAATGTCGATACGCTACGCTGGATGCGCAATATCGATATGGCTCGACGCGATTGGCCGGACTTGCCCTGGATCATCTACTGCTGCCCGCCCTATAAAATGTGGACCAGCGACACCGAGCGACTGTGCCAGGGACTGGTGGAACTGCATGCGGCCAGCCCTCTAGGCAGTCGTATCGTTTGCGAGAGCGAGTGGGGCTTCGACCTGCCGGCAGCGATGCCAACGTTGCAGTGGGACGTCCGCAACTACGATCCGGCCAATATCTCCGTCTGCCGCAAGGATTGAGCCGGAGGATGCGGCAGGTTCATGTGCGAGCCACAGCCTCATGTGCGCGCCACAGCGTCATCGGCCAGCCCTACTACCAAAAACGCTCGGCAGCTAGTAGGCTTATGACACACTTTAAAGGCCGGTTTGCGTTTGACAGAACCGCCTCAGGTCCAGAGTGGTGTGTTCTGTGTTGCTTCAGCATTCCACCCCGCCCGCGATCATTTCGCTACATCCTCACCAGGAGATTTCCCTCATGGCACGCCCCGTTACGCTCTTCACTGGACAATGGGCCGACCTACCGATCGAGCAGATGGCCAAATTGACCAGCCAGTTCGGCTATGACGGTATCGAGTTGGCTTGCTGGGGAGACCATTTCGAAGTCGACAAGGCCATGTCGGATGACAGTTACTGTGCCAAGAAGCGTGAGCTGTTGGAAGCCAATGGCTTGGAGTGCCACGCCATCAGTGCCCACTTGGTGGGGCAAGCGGTGTGCGACATTATCGATCAGCGGCACAAGATGATTTTACCCGATTACGTGTGGGGCGATGGCCAAGCGGCGGGCGTGAACCAGCGCGCTATCGAGGAGCTCAAACAGTCCGCTCGGGCCGCGCAGCGATTCGGCGTGGGGGTGGTCAATGGTTTTACCGGCTCGAGCATCTGGCATCTGCTGTATTCGTTTCCGCCGGTGTCTGAGAGGATGATCGAGGACGGATTCAAGTTGTTCGCTGACCGGTTCAATCCTATCTTGGATGTGTTCGGTGAATGCGGCGTGAAGTTCGCCTTGGAAGTGCACCCGACCGAGATCGCCTTCGACATCTATACGGCCGAGCGAGCCCTGGAAGCGGTGGGGCACCGCGAGGAATTCGGGTTCAACTTTGACCCCAGCCATCTGATTTGGCAGGGCATTGATCCCGTCGAATTCATTCGCGCATTTCCCGATCGCATCTACCACGTACACATCAAGGATGCCATTCAGACACTCAACGGCAAGACGGGTATACTAGCGAGTCACCTGAATTTCGGCGATCCGCGACGTGGCTGGGATTTTCGCAGTCCCGGCCGCGGCGGTGTGAATTTCGAAGAGATCATCCGCGCTCTAAACGCGATCGGCTATCAAGGGCCGCTGAGCATCGAGTGGGAAGACAGCGGCATGAATCGCGAGTTCGGTGCAGCCGAAGCTTGTACTTTTACCAAGAATATGAACTTCACTCCCAGCGACCGCGCGTTTGACGCGGCCTTTGACGAATAGGTTTGTGTTATGAGTCAACTTACTATCGAGTTCAATGGCCAGCCTTTGGACGTGCCAGTAGGAACGACGATCGAACAACTCCTGGCTCTGACCGAGATCCGTAGCCGATTGGTAGCAGTGGAAGTCAACCGAGAAATCGTGCCTCGCGCCGCGCATGCCGCGCATGTGGTCAGCGCGGGCGATACGATCGAAGCCGTCACGCTGGTAGGTGGCGGATAGGCTAAGCATTGTGCGAGCCGCTGCTGGTACGATGCCAAGTGAACCTTAACGCTCCTTTACACTTCGCATAAAAACTCAGGACTATGTCGGCACCCACGCACGAAAACCCACTGCATAATTCGTCACTGCACTCGCCACTGCACAATGCGCCTCTGGTGGACGACCTGCCGCTGCGCATCGGCAGGCATGAATTGTCCAGTCGTTTGATCGTGGGGACGGGTAAGTACGATACGCTGGAGCTGATGCGCGCCGCGCTGCTGGCCGCTGGAGCGGATGCGGTTACCGTGGCTGTCCGCCGCGAGCGGATGTACGATCGCTCGGGTCAGAACATCTTGGATTATATCGACCCGGCCAAGTACCTGCTGCTGCCCAATACGGCGGGTTGCTACAACGCATCGGACGCCGTGCGGGTAGCCAAGCTGGGGCGCGAGATCCTGTGTGCCCTAGAGAATCCAGGTGCCGACTGGGTCAAATTGGAAGTGCTGGGCGACAGCAAAACGCTCTTGCCGGATCCCGTGGCCACGCTCGAGGCCTGCCGCGAATTGGTGGCCGACGGCTTTCAAGTGCTGTGTTATACCAGCGATGATCCGATCATCGCCCAGAGGCTCAAGGATGCCGGCGCGGCCAGTGTCATGCCGGCGGGCAGCCCGATCGGCAGCGGTCAAGGCATACTCAATCCGAACAATCTGCGGATCATCCTCGAGTATTTGAAAGAGGGCGATCCAAGCTATCCAGTCATCGTAGATGCCGGAGTTGGGACCGCTAGCGATGTCTCCATCGCGTTTGAGTTGGGGGCCGATGGCGTACTGCTCAATTCGGCCATTGCCCATGCGCGCGACCCGGTCCGCATGTCCCAAGCGATGAAGTACGCGGCTCTGGCCGGCCGCGATGCCTATCTCTCCGGGCGCATCCCACGCCGCTTGTACGCTACCGCCAGTAGCCCCGAAGAGGGCGTCATCACTAGCCGCACTTGGTGAGGATCGCTATGTATGTTACCGCCCGGTCGACTTTCGTGGCTGGCTGCGTGATGGTCGCCAAGTCGACCTCGCTCGCAAAAACAATCCTCGCCACTGCGCATGACTTGCACGCAATGGCTGGCTGCTTAGCTCAGCGAGTTCTAGGGCCAGATGCGCTAGGGCCGGCGGGTCCGAGGCAGCAGCCATGCACGCTTGCGGCCGGCTGCCTCGCTTTATGTTTGCTGTTCACGCTGGTCCCGTGCGGCGGCAAGCTCGTTGCCCAAGATCAAGTGTCGCCAACTCAGCAAGTTTCGCCAACCCAGCAAGTTTCGCCATCTCAGCAAGTGTCGCCAGCCCAGCGAGTTTTGCCAGTGCAGGGTCAACAAGCAGTGCAGGGTCCACAAGCAGCCCAGACACCACGGCACACACCGGCTAGTCCCAACGTGTTGTTCATCGCCATAGATGACTTGAATGACTGGGTGGGCTGCCTGGCAGGACACCCTCAAGCGCAGACGCCTAATATGGATCGATTGGCAGCTCAGGGGACGGTGTTCACCAATGCGCACTGCCAATCGCCGCTGTGCAATCCATCGCGAACGAGCGTACTGACCGGCCTGCGGCCAACCACGACTGGGATCTACGGTTTAGCGCCCTGGTTCCGCAACGTACCCGGTTTTGAAGATGTGGTCACGCTGCCACAGTACTTTCAGCAACACGGTTATCAGACGCTGACGTGTGGCAAGATCTTCCACGATAGCTACCCACCTGCGGCAGCGCGTCAGGACGGCAGCGAGTTCGACGTGTGGGGGCATCACGGCGGTTTTGGAAAAGCCCCGCCAAAGAAGCTGATCAACATGCAAGGGGGACATCCGCTGATGGACTGGGGCGTCTATCCCGAGCGCGACGACCAACAAGATGACTACCACGTGGCGAGCTGGGCGGTCGACAAGATAGCTGAGTTGGCTCAGCAGCCAGGCGACCAACCATTTCTGCTCAGTTGCGGTTTTCGCCGTCCGCATGTGCCCTGCTTTGCCACGCAACAATGGTTCGATCTGTACCCAGAAGAGTCGTTGATGATGCCGCCGATCCTAGCCGGCGACCGCGACGACACGCCTGTGTTCTCGTGGTACCTGCACTGGCAATTGCCGGAGCCGCGGTTGAGTTGGTTGGAACAGGCTGGTGAATCGCGTTCGCTGGTTCGATCGTACTTGGCCTGCGTCAGCTTTGTTGATGCCATGGTGGGACGAGTGCTAGATGCGTTGCAAGAGCATGGCTTGGCAGACAATACGATTGTGGTGTTATGGTCCGACCACGGCTACCACTGCGGAGAAAAGGAGATTTCGGGCAAGAATACTTTGTGGGAGAATTCGACGCGGGTGCCACTCATCTTCGCCGGTCCGCAGCTCAAGCCCGGTGGGCGGAGCAGTCAGCCGGCCGAGTTGCTGGACATCTACCCCACGCTGCTGGAACTGTGCGGGCTGCCTAAAAACCCGCGGCTCGAAGGCCACTCGCTCACGCCACAGCTAGCCGCACCCAACGCACCGCGAGCTTGGCCTGCCATCACTTCGCACAATCAAGGCAATCATGCCATTCGCACCGATCGCTGGCGGTACATCCGCTACGCCGATGGCAGCGAGGAACTGTATGACCTGCAGGGCGACCCACACGAATGGACCAATCTAGCCAGCCGCGAGGAGTTACAGCAGCAGAAGCGCGTGCTGGCTGAGTGGCTGCCGGCTATCGACCGGCCA
>JBEBXX010000078.1:0-7635 GCA_040391435.1 Aureliella helgolandensis
GCTAGGCATTGTGCCGTTATGCCTCATGCTCCCGCGGAGGATTGCGGCCGAGCCAACGCTCCAGATTCTCTGGCAGCGAACGCAGGTGTAAATCGCGGTGGGGAAAACCGATTTCAATTCCGGCATCAGAGAAGCGCCGATAAATCTGCTGATGCAATTCGTTGATGGTGCTCAAGCGATTGTCGAGCGAAGTCAGAAAAGCCCGCAGGGCCAAACTGAGCGAACTGTTGTCAAACCGTTCAAACGTAACCGATGGTGCCGGGTCCTGCATGATATTGGGGTTCTCATCGCAGATCTCCTTTAGCAACTGGCTGGCTATCAGCGTATCGCTGCCGTAGGCCACGCCCACCTTGACCTCGATCCGATTGGTCGTGTCGCTGAGCGTCCAGTTGAGCAGCTTGTTGGTAATCAAATCTTTGTTGGGCACGATCAATTCCTGGCGATCCCAGTTGACGATGGTGGTGGCCCGCATGCGGATCTTGCTGACACTGCCAGTCGTCCCATCGATGGAGACTACGTCTCCCACGCGAATCGGCTGTTCGAATAAGAGGATCAGCCCCGACACAAAGTTGGCAAAGATTTCTTGCAACCCGAAACCCAGGCCGACGCCCAGCGCGGCTACCAGCCATTGAATGCTGTGCCATTTCAAGCCAATGACTGAGGCGACGATGATGATCCCCAGTCCAAAGATCGCATAGCGACTGAGCGTCGTGATGGCATACCGCGCCGCACCCGTCAGCGGCAGGTGCTGCAAGAAGGCGATCTCCAGCAGTCCTGGCACGTTGCGGCCGGAGATAACAAATAGCAAGACCATGGGAATCACGACCAATACATTGGCCAGTGTGATCGTGAACGTGTCCTTGGTGACCTCTCCCTGCACCGGCCACAGACGAACGCCTTCCAGGAGCGCCACGGCGGGGAGAACATCGGACCAAATTACGAACAGCATCACAAAAATGAAAGTCACGACGAAACTGGTCACCAGCCGACGAGTCTGCTCGTTGATAGCTACCAAGTCGACGCGGGATTCTTCAGCCGGTGCAGGCAGTTCGCCGCTGGGATCGCGCTTGGCCGCGTCCTCCAAACGCTGCCGCGCCTGGGCCAGCATCAACCGACGCCGATTGAGAACCAACCAGCGCATCAACATGAAATAAGCCACCGATACCACCGCGACCATCCACAGAGTCGACACCACGTGCACGGCCAATCGCTCCGCTGTGTAATGGAATCCAACATAGCTGACCGCTGCCAACACCAAGGGCAACAGACATATGAAGGGATACCAAAACCAACTCAAGCGATCGACCCAACCACCTGCGTGGCTCGCTAGAAACCCACTCACCACACCGCTCCGCGGCGCAAACACGCGGGCCAAAAACAGACACAGCATGAGCATTAAGGCGATGAAGGCTGCTCGGCCCAGGGTCGATTCCCAGCGTTGCACGGGATGATTATGAAACATTCCGACAATGCCCGCCAACGGCACGCTGACGTTGATCAACCAGCGCAAGTTGCTGCGTAGTCGAACGGCCACTTTCTCACGCCAGCCAAAATGTTTCACCCCCAGCCCGTCCTGCCGGCAGAGCTGGCGAGCAAACTCGAGCGGATAGAAGATGCACACCATCATTAGCAAACCGCTCGCCAAGGCCCCTGGAAAGTCACCGCCGGTAGGTGGCAGCACTACGCTCGCCGCCGCTCGGCTCAATCGCCAATGCAAAAACAGCAGGGTTAGCGTGACTGGTGCGGTAACCAACACCGTTAGAATCAAACTCCGCACGGTCCAGTGATAGTTGGTGCAATTATTTTTTTCGGCTTTGGATGACAACTCAGACAACCGTCTGCGCATCCGCGTCTGATTCCAGATCAACCCAAGCATCACCAGCACAAACAGTATTTCCCACCCCGGCTGTTCAGCTACATCCTGGGCCAGCAACAGGCCGACGGTCCGCCAATTCTGCAGATCCACTAGCCAAGCAAAGGCCTCGCTTCCCGGACGCCCATCGGCGGCTGACAGTCGCTCGGCACTGCGTATCCATAACACGTGCTTGTCGATAAACTCGCGATATTCTTTGGTGCGGACGATGGTCCGCTCGCGGACGTCGGCCAAATCATAGAGATCGTCTTGGTAGGCATTCACGTCTAAGCGCATGGTTTGCAGCGTGCTGGCGGTGAAGGCGAGCAGTTCCGCGGCGGCCCGCTGATCAGCCGTGGCTCCATCCAGCTCTGCGTCAGACCATGCGCTGGGCGCCGTATTTCCGTCTCCATTGGCCGCAGCCCGCTGGGCCTCGCGCTGCTCGAGCACCTCTTGCCGCAGTTCTATTTCCTGCAGTGAGTCCTGGATGTCAAACAGCAGCGATTCGGTCGACTGCATGTCGTTTTGATAGTTGTTCAACTTGACTCGCAGTTGCTGCGGATCAGGCAGCTCGCTGCGCTGCTTGCGAAGCATCAACCCGACCCAGCTATTGAACCCAGTGATGACGCTGGAGACACCTTCAGTCCCCGGTTTAGTTTCCACGCGTGCATCCATCTGAGTACGCCGCTCGCTCCATCGCGCGAGCAGTCGCTGCGCATCCTCAAGTTCGGCTTTGACAGCCACCTGTCGGGCAGCCAAATCGCGCCATTCTTCAATCTGCTTAAGCAACTGCTGGCCGATGGCTTGATACTCGCGAGGCGCAGCCGCAATTAAGCTGCGGGCTTCGCGAGCCGTATTGAGGATGCGGTTGGTGCGAATCCGGTCGAGCTGCTCATTGACCAGACGCAGCCGCTCCTGAGTGCGTTTCTCAGTAGCCTGCACCACCTCCAACTGCAGCGGCAGCAGGGGAGCTTCAGCTTCGTACAGCCGCTGCTCTGCCTCGTAGCTCTGCTGCTGCTCGCTCAAGAGCTTGCGCGACACATCGAAGCTCCATGCTCCGACCTCCTTGAGCAGTGGGTCTTCGCTGGCTACGGCGGGAGCTTGCTGGCCCAACTGCTCCAACTTGCTCTTAGCGTCGGATATAAGCTGCGGCAACTCTTTGCGGCGTTTGTCGCGTTTGGAAATGGCTTCGGTCAAGGCCGTGCGCTCGGTCGCCAATGTGGCCAATTCAGCCTCCAACGCCATCCGCCGCTGGTCCAGCTCTTCGTAGCTCAGCTCTGACAGCTCCAGCGAAGAAGGCAACGCCTTATTGGCGTCCAGTTCCGCTTTGCGGACTTTGGTGGCCTCCAAAGCAACCGGCGCAGCGGCGGCCGCCTCGGTATACTCTTGCCGTCGATTGCGCGCCTTGTTGGCCGCCTCCCAATCCAACCGCAATTGCTCATAGGTCTTATTCAACTGCTCCTTAGCCTCCGGCGCCCGCTCTGTATCGAGCTGCAGTTGCTGCTGCCGCTGGACTAACTGCTGGACCCAGGCGTCGCCCGCGTCGGCAGAATTGGCTGGTGGCGCGACGGCAGGAGGAGTCGCCGCAGGCGGAGCAGGCGCATCCCCCTGGCGCACAGGTGCATCGGCAGTCCCCACCGGCACCTGCTGCGCGGACTCCGGCACTGGGTTATCTGACTCCGCTGTCTGGCCTGTAGAAACCTGGCCTGTAGAAACCTGGCCGGTCGGTAGCGTGCCCGCGGACACCGACGGCGCAAGCTCTATCGGCCGCACTTGTGCGTTGGCCACCGGTAAAGAAATGGCCGCCCAGCAGAATGCCCAACAGCCCATCAACGCGACGCGCACCGCCGCTCGTCCTAAGACTTGCATAGTTTCGCAGTTCCCCAATCCCTTGGTATCCATGTGCTAGTCGCCGCATTATAGACAATCACCCATAGATTGTTACCGGACTGCAAGCCCAGCTCTATTGGCACACCGCATTGGCTTGGCGGATGGCTTTGGGGAAATGATTTTTTAGAATTCCGCCAGCCAGCTTGCCCCATCCCAGTCGACGGCCGCGCCAGGTTGCCACGCACCACCCTCCTGCACTGCGAGCGCCGCCTGTCGCGCTAACTTGTCGCAGGCTCTCGCCAGCCACATACCGAATGGCCTG
Source organism: Aureliella helgolandensis (assembly GCA_040391435.1). Lineage (GTDB taxonomy): Bacteria > Planctomycetota > Planctomycetia > Pirellulales > Pirellulaceae > Aureliella > Aureliella helgolandensis_A. Next base: position 4,005 of record JBEBXX010000078.1, read on the forward strand.
GGCATCCTCCAGTGCAAGCTCGCCCAGACTCTCCCCGAGGTCTAGCGGCGGCACTTGCCTCGCTCCGACCAATACCGCGCCACCGAAGCTGGGCGTCCAGCGTTGACTGTGCAGCTCACCAGATCGACTAGCCAGCTCCGTGCCAGCTACCGCCGACCCAATCCAATCGTCCGGTAGCGACGCATCGAACCGATGTAGCTGGTTGCCCCCCAGCCACAACCGTCCCTCGCCTTCGGCCACTAACCCCTGCAAATCCTGCGGCGGGCACTCGAGCTCTCGCCAGCCATATCTGCCGCGCAAGGTGGCCGGTGACTGACGGGCAAGCTCACCGGCCTGCTGTGCACTGTCGCCCGACTGGTTCACCAGCACTGCGGCAAAGGCACCGCTGCAGCCATGGCGATGCGGCCACACGCGGTAGCAGCCTTCGCACAGCGGGCTGGCCCAGGCTTCGAAACCGGATTGCGACTGCAACTGCCACCCCGGCTGCGCTTGCACAAACTCCATGACGACCTGCTCGTTCTCGGCAAACGAGTAGGCACAGGTGGAGTAGACGAGCCGTCCTGCCGGTTTGACCAAGCCGGCAGCCGCGCGCAAGATGCGATCTTGCCTGGCGCTGCTGTGAGCGATCTGCGCCGCGCTGAAAGCGGCCACACGCTGCTTGCCACGCCCGACCATGGTCTGGCCCGTGCACGGCGCGTCAACCAGTACGCGATCAAATGCCGGACCACACAACTGGCTGAGCTGCTCTAGCTCTAGGTTGGTCACCATGTGATTGCCGTAGCCAGCTCGCTCAAGTGCCAATTTCAACAGGCTCAAGCGCGAGCGAATGACTTCATTGGCAACCAGCACACCGCGGCCTGCTAACTGTTCCAGCAGCCCGGTCGACTTGCCACCCGGAGCCGCGCAGGTGTCGCATACCCAGTCGCCGGGCTGTGCATCCAGCAGCGCTAGCGCCAACATCGAACCGGCATCCTGAATGTAGTAGTCCCCGGCGGCGTACTGCAAAAACGCCCCCGGCCGCACTGACTCAACAGCCGAGGCATTTGACACGAAGCGACCCCGCGGAAACCACGGCACGCGATCGGTCTCAAACGGCAGAGTAGCGGCCGCTAGCCCAGGCCTAGGTCGCACGGCTCGGCGAACATGCGCAAAGGTTCCCCGCTCGAGATCATCCAGCTCGTCAGCCTGCAAGGCCAGCCCGCTAGGCGAGACTGTCGCCGCGCAGAGAACCGGCCCTAAGACAGCCGACCAGTCGATCGAATCCTGAACGAGTTGTTTGTGCCGCTTACTCAATTGCCAACTTGCCAAACAGCGTAGCTCGCGGGTCGACAGAGACGTCGAGCACTTCGAAACCGTGCCGCGCATACAGTTGCCGGGCTGGGTTGCTGGCCTGAACTTCTAGCGTCACGTTGCAGTACCGCTGCTCGCGCGCGTAACTGATGAGGGCAGTCAATAGCTGCGAACCGATGCCGCGCCGCTGAAAGTCAGGATGCACGGCCAGATCGTGGATATTTAGCAGCGGGGCTGCCTTGAAAGTGGAGTAGCCCACGAAGCACAGAGCCACGCCAACTGGCGAGCGATCCGCCACCTCGGCCAGAAACAACCGGCAGTTGGTCAGCCCCGGCAGGTCCTCCATGAGCGAACGGATCACCGTGTCAGCCAGCGGCCGCAGACGACCCGCCAGACCACTCGCATATTGATTGACTAATTCGATCGCAGCCGCCCGGTCGCGATCATTGGAAACATCGCCTAAACGAACGCTTATAGAAGCCGCCCGGTCGGGCGAAGTGATGGGAGGCATGACGCTAAATTCTACGGCTAGGGGACGAACAGTGTGGTAAGATACCGCCTCATTACGCTCGCTGTCAAACGTTATTGCGATTATACTTAGGCTCCCTTTTCTATCGTGGTTGTACATGCAACATTTTAATTGGATCTTGGTCGCAGGTCTGCTTGCCGCCACCACCGCCTGCAGCAAGCCACAGACACCCGTGAGCGAACCCAAAAACGGCGGAATCGTCCGTGGGGATGCTACCGATCTGCCGATCTATAACAAGTCCTCCGGTTCAGTCGTCGACATCACCAAGTTTCCCGCCGACGTCCAACAACTGTTTAAGCAGATCGACCCAGCACCGCACATCGAGGCCTACCACAAGGCCGAAGGCCATTACCCGGCCGATTATGCCGAGTTTAAATCGGGAGTCATGGAGCCGAACAATCTGAAATTCCCCAGCAAGCTGCCGGGCGGCATGCAGTTGCAGTACGACGAAGCCGGCCACCGCGTGGTGGTCGTTAGGACTGGTAAAAAGACATAAATTGCACTAAGTAAAGCAGGGATTTTAAACAGCATCGCGTTCACAGCGACCGGCACCAGGCCACGCGGCCCGTTGGTAACGCGAATTCTTGGCTAATGCGAATTCTTGCCCTGGACTGGAACAGTTTCCTTGATCGAGCAGCGATTCACTTCCCCAGACTGGCCGCCCCCACCGGGCGACCCGACCTTGGTCGATCTGCTCCGTCGCCGGGTGGCCCAGGCACCCGATCGCGTTATCTACACGCTGCTGGACGATGACTTTTTTGATTCCGGCATCGTCAGCGGGCCCACGCTCAGCTACAGACAACTTGACACTCAAGCGCGCAGCATCGCCCAGCACCTAGCCAGCATTGGCCAGATCGGTGACAGAGTGCTGCTGCTGTTCGCACCCGGCTTGGAGTTCATGCCGGCCTTCTTCGCCTGCCTGTACGCGGGCATGATCCCCGTCCCCGTCTTTCCGCCCACCCGTGGACTCGAAGCGGATCCACTGACGGCCGTGCGCCGCATCGTCCACGACTGCTCCCCCGTAGCCATCTTGATCGGTGGCGAGCACGCGCAAGAAATCCAGCGATTGTGCACGGCCGACCTGCACTTAAAAACGCGGCACTGGATCAATATCGAACAGGTCGATACCACCACCGCCCAACTGTGGCAGCGGCCCAGTATCGATGCGCACTCGACGGCACTGCTGCAATACACCAGCGGCTCGACGGGCTCTCCGCGCGGCGTGATGGTTTCCCACGCCAATATTCTGGCTAACGAATACCTCATCCAACTGGCATTCAATCACATGACGCACCGGCGGCCAGGCGTCGGCGTGTGCTGGTTACCATTTCAGCACGACATGGGACTGATGGGCAGCGTACTGCAAGCCGTGTTCGTGGACGGCCCATGCTATTTCATGTCCCCCCTTCAATTCCTACGCAAGCCCATTCGTTGGCTGCAGGCCATGAGCCACCTGGCTCCGCAAACCGCCTACAGCAGTGGCGGACCCAACTTCGCTTACGAATTGTGCATCCGCAAGCTCAAGCCAGAACATTTGCGAGGGCTCGACTTGAGCCACTGGGAAGTGGCCTACGTCGGCTCAGAGCACGTCTCGCCCCAAACCCTCCAGCGGTTCGCGGCTGCGTTCGCCCCCTGCGGCTTCAACCCCAACGCCTTTTACCCCTGCTACGGCCTGGCTGAGGCCACGCTGTATGTCACCGGTGGCCACTACTTGCAGCCCCCCATTATCCGCACGTTCAGCGAACACCAAGGGCGGATGATCCGAGACACAGGCTCTGGCATAGTCGTAGACACAGGCATAGACGCTGGCAC
>JBEBXX010000079.1:0-7553 GCA_040391435.1 Aureliella helgolandensis
GGTGATCAGTTGACCGCCCGTCGCAGTCTTGCCGCTGATCACATCGCGCGCTTGCCGATGGGCGGCCGCGGCACTGTGGATGCCCGACTTAATCTCGCGCTTGACCGTGGTGGGGACGATGCCGTGGGTCTGATTGAACTCCTGCTGGATTTTGCGCCGACGCTGGGTTTCATCGATGGCGGCTTGCATGGCTGCAGTCATCTTGTCAGCAAACAGGATGACTTTTGAATTGACATTCCGCGCGGCCCGTCCGATGGTTTGGATGAGGGAGGTCTCGCTGCGCAGAAAGCCCTCTTTGTCGGCATCGAGCACGGCGACCAGGGAGACTTCGGGCAAATCGAGCCCTTCGCGCAGCAGGTTGACGCCGACCAAGCAATCGAACTTGCCTTGCCGCAAATCGTATAGCAGTTCGACGCGCTCAAACGCATCCAGTTCGCTGTGCAACCAGCGACAGCGGACGTTTTGCTCAGTCAGATACCCGGCCAGATCTTCGGCGAGTCGCTTGGTCAGCGCCGTTACTAGCGTGTGTTCGTTGCGCTCAGCGCGCAGACGAATTTCGCCCAACAGATGTGCCACTTGGCCCCGCGCGGCGATGACCTCGATCTCAGGGTCCAGCAGCCCGGTGGGGCGAATGACCTGCTCTACGACTTCGCCTCCGGTCTTTTCCAATTCGTAGTTGCTGGGCGTGGCCGATACAAAGATAACTTGCTTCGTCTTCTGCTCCCACTCGTCGAACATCAGCGGACGATTGTCCAGCGCGCTGGGCAAGCGGAAGCCGTGATTGACCAAGGTGGTCTTGCGACTGCGGTCGCCGGCGTACATGGCGCGAACTTGAGGAATCGTGACGTGGGATTCATCGACCATCAACAGGAAGTCATCGGGGAAAAAATCGTACAGCGTATCGGGCGTCGCCCCGGGTGGCTTGCCGGATAGCGGCCGCGAATAGTTTTCGACTCCCGGACAGTGCCCCACCTCTTGAAGCATCTCCAAATCGAAGCGCGTGCGCGCGTTGAGTCGCTGAGCCTCCAGGAGTTTGCCTTCAGCTTCAAACTTGGCCAACTGCTCGCGCAATTCTTCGCGGATCAAAACGATGGCCGCTTCGACGCGTTCCTCCGGCGTTACGAAGTGCTTGGCGGGATAGATAAATATGTCATCCACTCGAGAGATGACCTCACCGGTCAGAGGATTCGTGATCGAGATCTGTTCGATGTCGTCGCCCCACAGTTCGATGCGGTACGAAAATTCTTCGTAGGAGGGCCAGATCTCCAAGCAGTCGCCACGCACTCGGAATTTAGATCGCTCAAAGCCCACGTCGTTGCGCTGATATTGAATGTCGACCAATTGCAACAGCACGTCGTCGCGGTTAATCGTCTGTCCAACTTTGAGCGGCACCACCATCCCGCGATAGTCCTCTGGGTTGCCCAAGCCGTAGATGCTGGACACGCTGGCCACGATAATCACATCGTTGCGACTGACCAGAGCACTCGTCGCAGCCAGTCGCAGACGGTCGATCTCTTCGTTGATCGACGAGTCCTTTTCGATGTATACATCGCGGGCCGGGATGTAGGCTTCGGGCTGATAGTAGTCGTAGTAGCTGACAAAGTAGTGAACCGCGTTGTGCGGGAAAAAATCGCGGAACTCAGAGTACAACTGCGCGGCCAAGGTTTTGTTGTGGCTGAGGATCAAGGTCGGACGCTGCACACGCTGGATGACGTTGGCCATAGTAAAGGTCTTACCCGAGCCAGTCACACCCATCAGCACCTGCTCGCGAACGTTGGCCTGCAACCCCCGCACTAGGCTGTCGATGGCTCCTGGCTGATCACCGGCGGGCGCAAACTGGCTAACGAGCTGGAAAGGAGCGCCGTGGGAGACAGAGGACATGCAAGTTCCAATCAGTTATCGAATGCTGTGGGATAAAAATTAATACTTTACCTTGAAGCCTAAGGTGCCTGCTGTGGCATCCGCACCAACAACATCGGCCGCAGTTGCTCGAGCGTCCGCGGACCGAACCCGCGGACGCGCAGCAGATCGTCGATGTGACGAAACGGTCCCTGGCCTTGACGAGAGTCGACGATGCGCATCGCCAAACCTGGGCCGACCTCCGGCAGTGCTTCCAATTCGTGCTGCGGTGCACGGTTGATATCGACCATGAACTGCGGAGCTGCTGTAGGCCGAGAGGTTGTGGGCTGAGCCGCTGGCAACTGGACAGAAGCGGGCTGGGCTGATGTGAGCTGGGAAGCTGCCGCTGTAGGACTGCGCAAGTAGCGCACAGACTGCTGAGTGGCGGCCAGGGCTGCCAAACAGACGAGCAGGCGACACCAAACGACGAAAACCGACAGGCGTGGCTGCCCCTCGCCTGCCGGCAAACTGCCATGCCCAGCATGTTTTTCGATAGTCGTCATTGCGTCCCTGCCTCGGCGCTTGGTAAAGTTGGAATCGTGTATTATACCGCCCCGACCCGGGACAAGGCAATTCGCTGGCGGGGCATCCACTGCGCGGTCACACTGCTCAAGTCCCACACTGCTCAAGTCCCAACATGCAGCGCCTCGCGAGTTTTTGGTAAAACTGCGCAGTTAGTCTAAAATAAGCAAGGACCACCCTCGCGAGTTCGAGAGTGGCCAGGCTATTAGATGACTGGTTGGGCTACGTGTGGGTTGGGCATTTAAGTTTAAGCGGGTTGCAAACATGCGTGTAGTCCGCGGTGCTAAGCTGTTAGCCGATGCTCACGTTTCTTCTAATCTGATTTCTTCCATGCAACGGGAAGTGGTGCCTTAGGTATGGATCAGCGCAAATCGAAACCAGCCTCACCTGGGCCACCATCGGCGAACAAGCCGGCCCGCGGTCCCGCCTCCACGCCGGCCGCAGGGCCTGAACCGGATAACCTGCCAGCCAGCAGGCCGCGTCGGACCTCTCAGCCGGAGCTTGCAGAGGTCAAGCCCGACCTTACGAATCAGGGACAATTCGATGTAGGCGGCCAAGTAGCAGACGGTCCGGATGGCGAGAGCGACGACGAATTGCGTCTGCAACCTCTGGAGGAGCCGCCCAGCGCTCTCGCCAAAGTCCCCCGCAAAGTTCGCGCTCTCGATCGCGCCACAGTTGCCGCTCCCGCTGCCACAGCCACAGCCACAGCCACCGCTGCCGCAGCCGCCGCTACAACGGGCACAGCCAGCAAAGTTGGCGCCAGCGCTAAGGCCGTCGCCGACCCGAGCGCAGCGGCTCAGGCCGAGGAGCCGCCCGAGGGAAAACTGCGGCGGCGGTGGCACCTTGGTGCGGTTCCGAGCTGGTTGGTCAGCTTGGTCGTGCACGTAGTTTTGATCTTCACTCTGGCCGCAATCACGCTCGATCCGGTCGACAAGGTGTTGAGTATTCTCAGTGCGGCCACGTCGCAGACAGCCGAATCGATCGAACAGTTCGATCTACCCGGAGCCCAATTAGACGCAGTCGTGCCTGACAGCGACCCACTGCTGCCACCGACCACGGAGGTCAGCGAAGTTATCGAAATGCCGGAGCTGACCAACACGATGCTGCCCAATCCCGTGTCGGTGGACGTGCTCGATAGCAATCGCGTGACGGAAAGCATCATGCCATCGGCCCTGCTCAGCGGCGGGGCCTTGAGCCAAATGACCACGGCGCTGAACAGTCGTTCCAGCGCCTCCAAGAGCGAGATGCTAGAGCGATTCGGAGGAACGTCCGATAGCGAAAAGGCGGTCGCTATGGCACTCAAGTGGATCGCCGAACATCAAGCGTCCAACGGCGGTTGGACGTTTGCGCATTCGCAGATCTGCCGCGGCCAGTGCGATGGCGGGGGCGACATGGGCGAAGCTACCAACGGGGCTACGGCCATGGCCATTCTGCCATTCTTGGGCGCGGGGCAAACGCACATGGAGGGCCAGTATAAGCAGACCGTTCACCGCGGCTTAGCCTACCTTATCGGCCGTATGAAAGTAACCAGCGGTCAACTGCCCGATGGCTCTTGGCACGAACCGGGCGGCACGATGTACTCGCATGGCTTGGCGGCCATCGCGATCTGCGAAGCCTACGCCATGACTCACGATCCCGACTTGCTACAACCCGCACAACTGTCCCTGAACTACTTGATAAACTCCCAAGATCCACGCGGCGGCGGTTGGCGCTACCAACCGCGTCAGCCAGGCGACACGTCGGTAGTAGGCTGGTGCGTCATGGCCCTCAAGAGCGGCCGCATGGGCAATCTGCTCGTTCCCGAACAGACGTTCCTGGGAGCTCAGAGCTTTCTGGATTCGGTTAGCACCAACAAGGGTGCGTACTACGGCTATGATCGACCCACATCCAAGATCGACGGGCGGCACGCTACGATCGCTGTGGGGCTGTTGTGCCGCATGTACATGGGCTGGTCGAAGGAGCATCCGGGCATCGAAGAGGGAGTGCGTCACTTGAGCAAAATCGGTCCGCGCGCGGACGATTTATACTACAGCTATTACGGCACGCAGGTCATGCGCCACTTCGGTGGCCCCGAATGGGAAAAGTGGAACACCAAATTGCGCGATGAGCTGATCAAGTCGCAGGTCTCCAAAGGGCATGCTGCGGGCAGTTGGGAAGCCACTGGTCCACACAGCAGCAAAGGTGGCCGGCTCTACGCCACTTCGCTGGCCACCATGATCCTGGAAGTCTACTACCGTCACATGCCTCTTTACAGCGAGCGCTCTGCCGAAGACGATTTTCAACTCTAGGTCGAAACATGACGACTGCCAGGCCGCTTGTCGACCGGATGGGAATGCTATTTGCACACAGCATGTTCGGCGAGCGTTTATGTCAGAATGCGCACTCCCAAGTCGCCAGCGAATTGCGAAGTTACCGGCGTGAACTTTTTCAAACTTATTCGGGGACTAAAGGAACAGTCAATGCAGGTTGTATGCCCACATTGTTTAGCCGCTAATCGTGTGCCGGACGCTCGCTTGGCAGACGGACCAAGCTGTGGGAAGTGCAAAGCGGAACTGTTGCCGGCCACCGCGATAGAGCTGACCGATGCGACGTTTTCCAAGTTTCTCAACCGCAGCGATCTACCGGTTGTCGTAGATTTCTGGGCTCCCTGGTGCGGTCCTTGCCGTGCGATGGCACCGGCCTATGAGCAAGCGGCCGGTGAACTAGCTGCCACGGCCGTGCTGGCCAAACTCAATACGGAAGCATGGCCGCAGACCTCGGCGGGATTTGGAATCAGCGGTATTCCAACCATGATCGCTTTTCAGCGAGGCCGTGAGCTGAACCGACAATCGGGCGCCCTGAGCACTTCACAGATTGTGCAGTGGGTGCGGCAACACACCAGCTAGGAGAATTCGCTATGTCTCGTGCTTTAGTAACTGGGGCGAGTGGATTTATAGGTGGCCACTTGGTCCGCGCGCTGGCGGACTCAGGGGCGGAGGTTACCTGCTTGGTCCGCCCGCATTCCGACTGCAGTCAATTAGTCGAATTCGCTCCGCGTTTGGTCTACGGTGACGTGACCGATGCGGAATCGCTCCAGGATGCTTTTAGAGGGATCGAGGTGGTGTATCATTTGGCCGGGGCGACCAAATCGCTGCGCAGACGCGATCTGGAGCGGACCAATAAAGAGGGCGTGCGGAATGTGGCCATGGCCTGCGCTCGCCAGCCCAATCCACCGATCTTAGTCCACATTTCTTCACTGGCGGCAGGCGGCCCTGCGCTTGAGGGTCGGCCACGCAAGGAGGCTGACGGAACACAGCCAGTTTCCAACTATGGCCATAGCAAGTTGGCGGGTGAGCAAGCTGCGCGAGCACTGGCCGGCGATGTGCCACTGACCATCCTCCGCCCACCAATCGTGTTAGGCGAGGCGGACCGCGACGGACTAAACATGTTTGACAGCATCGCGCGGTGGAATCTGCATTTGGTACCGGGTCTGACCGACGAACGGTTCTCTGTAATTCACGGGGACGATTTAGCGTGGGCTATGATCTCAGCCGCGCTGCATGGCGGCCGAGCCAGCGTCGATGGTAGCGTCGATGGCGTGTATTACGTGGCCGCCGATGAGACGCCGTCCTATGCCGAGTTGGGACAGATGATCGGCAGGGCTGTGGGACAGCAGAGCGTGCATGTGATACGCAGTCCCAAGACGGCGGTGTGGGCCATTGCAGCCGTTAATGAGTTGGCCAGCCAGCTCCGCGGTCGTCCGCATATCCTGGGCATTGACAAAGCTCGCGAAGCCACCGCGGGCTCTTGGACTTGCGACGACGCCGCCCTGCGCCGCGACACCGGCTTTGCACCCGCCTTCAACCTCCCGCAGCGGATCGAGCAGACCGCACTGTGGTATGCCCAGCAGGGCTGGCTCCGCAGCCCCTCCGTCAGCCGAACACCGCAAGCTGCAGGCGTTCACGCGCCGGACTAATAACTTCTGGGAGAGCGTTCGCAGAAACTGTTGCGCCGGCTGGTTGGCAACTATCAAAGCATCCTCCTCACCCGCGAGCAAGCAACTTCATTTATCGAGAGAGGTCTACAGCAAAAGCTGGGTCGAAGACATTGATATGCTCCAGTGGGTATCAGCGTCAGTTCCGGCGGATATTTAGCCTTGGCGCACATGGGTGAGATTAGTGATCCTGGCGACAGTTTAGCTGCGTTTTATGACGGCTCCAGCGAGAACAGCCGTCCCCGCCCTCCCCATCTGCGTTCACCTACTCAGTCAACGCGCAGACAGTAGTTTAACGCCGAACCGCAGCAGGCCGTGGGTGCACAGGTCGAGCTCACGTCTCTATGTCAAAGCACTGTCGTCGAGGGAAAGACGCGGAGCGTCGTGCCACACTTTCAGCCGCGAAGCGACGGCAGGGGATAGCCCCAATGTGGCCCGACGCTCCGCGTCGGTCTTTCATGTGGCAGTTTCCGCGCAGGAAGAAGTGGGCAACGGGGCGGGGGGTCAACGGGGTCACTCTGCTCTGGGTCAACGGGGTCACTCTCAATACTGTTCGGCACGGTCAACGGGGTCACTCTACTCTGACGGTCAACGAGTCAACGGGGACGGCAACGGGGCCACTCTACTCTGACGGGGACGGCAACGGGGCCACTCTACTCTGATGTCGGTTCTGGTGAGAGCGATCCAGGGCGCAAAGCTAACTTGGGGGCGAGAATGAAGCGGAGCGATGGGAACTCGCGGGCTGGCGTACAACTGGAGACGATCAGCGCCTGTTTTTTGCGGCTAGTGCCCGAACGCCTAGACAGTTCGATCGGTTGTGCATCGAACAAGGCTGTAGAGAATGGCGATGAATTGCCTAACAGCGACGACCTGAGCTATTGCGACCGTGGCTACTGACTCTGCACGCTCAGTAGCTCGCGCGTTCTGGGCGGCGTGTAAAAGCGCGTTTGCCGACCATACGTGCGAGCTTGGTCGATGGCTTCCGGACGCCCGGCCACTAAGCTGAATAGCGTGCCGAAGTCGCGGACCAGCTCGCACCAGACTGCGGGCTCAAGCCCCAGGCGCTCAAGAATAGCTGGCGTGCCTGCTGGCGTCACACCTGGTTTGCCGGCGACTGGCTGTCGAGCGGTCCAGTCGAGCAGTTGCAAGTAGTCGCTGG
>JBEBXX010000080.1:0-7522 GCA_040391435.1 Aureliella helgolandensis
GTTCGCCGAAGCTGTGCCCGCGCACACGATCTGCAGCGCGGCAAACACCGCGGCACAGATGGCGCAGCGAGTCAATAATTCTCGTCCGCGGTAGCTCGCCAATTCGTCGTCATGCAGGAACCAGTAGCCCACAAACACGAGCGGCAAGGCCAGCGCGATCGCTCCCACCGCGAGCAGTGCTACGGGCGCTCCGCCGCTGATGCCAAAACCGAAGGCGACGCCGACGACGACCAAGCTGGATAATGCCGCCGCTAGGACGACCGGCATGCTCAGTTTGACCTCGGTCCGCCGAATTGGTTTGAGGATCGACCGCCCCTTAGCATCTTTGGGGGCTGCCTCATCGGGCGCGTGAATAACGATTTCATCCGACTTCTCTGGGATGCGGATGGTCTTTTTACAGTTGGGGCAAGGTCCCGACTTGCCAGCAAATTTGTCGCTTACGCTAAATCGCTTCATGCAGCTCGGACAAGTGACAGGAATTGCCATAAAATAAGATGTCGCTATAGAGATCGAGAGATAGAGCTGGCGGTAGAACCGACCATTTTATCATAAAAATTGTGGACACGCACGGAAAGACCAGCATGACATCCGCCGGGAGCACAGGTCGCGAGAGCCGCCTTGAATCGGAACAACACAGCACGCGACTCGACCTTCGCGGCGCGTCACAAACCGCGTCGCTCTATCCCCTGCACGTCGTGCTCTATCAGCCGGAGATTCCGCCCAACACCGGCAACATTGGCCGCAGTTGCGTGGCTCTTGGTGCTAAGCTATGGATTGTCGGCCCCACCGGGTTCAGCTTGGATTCAAAGCAGATTCGCCGCTCTGGGCTGGATTACTGGGACGACTTGGCGTGGGAGCTGGTGGACGATTGGCAGCAGTTGCTCGACAAGCTGCCCACCGAACGTTTGTGGCTGCTGACCAAGTTCGGCCAGCGGGCTCACTGCGACGTAGAATTCCAATTTGGAGATGCGCTGGTTTTCGGTCGCGAATCGACAGGCCTGCCCGACTGGCTGCACCAACAACATGCCACACGGCAGATTTTCATCCCCATGCCAGGTCCAGTGCGCTGTTTAAATTTATCTACAGCGGCTGGCATCGCTATGTACGAAGCGGCGCGACAGATCGGACTGTTGCATGCGCCCACCGGCGGCTCCGCCGAGCGAACTCTCAGCACCGGACCGGAGGCTTGATGCAAGCGCACTTTGCAGGGCCTTGTATTGCAGTGGCCTGTAGCGCAGCGACGCGGCGCGCGGGGCGCGGCCACCGCGGTTTTGCGAATGGTCTGCGAGGCTTAGGAATTGGCTCAGCAGTGCTGTCAATCTTAATAGCTTTCTCTCCCATACTACACGCTCAAGACGAAGCCGACCTGCAGACCGTACAAGCCATGTGCCGAGCTGGCCTAGCCGGACCGGCCGTGGCCTATGTGACCCAACGCCGCGAGCTGGCGCGAGCGGATCGCGACCTGGCGGCCAAGTGGACCATGCTGCTCATGGAGTGCCACGCCCAGGCCGGCCTGTTTGCGAAAGCCGATGCGGACGCGGCCTGGGACCAATGCCGCGGTGCGTATGAAGAATTCATTGAGCGAGATTCCGACAATCCGCGGCAACCCTGGTTGCAGTGGCAGCTCGCGCGCTGCGAACTGTTGCGAGCGCAGGCCGACGCGGCGCAGTACCTAGCTGCCCCGGCCAACGCTCAACCACGCGAACAGGCATTAGCACGCATTCGCCAAGTTTTAACTGCCCTGGGCTCTCTGGATGACGACTTGAAGCAGCGCCAGCCAATAGCTGCGCGAGAAGGCCTTCAGGGAGGAACCCAGGCACCTGCCCAACAGTTGGCGGCGCTCAGCGTCGATGTCGGCTTGCTACGTTGCGAATGCTTGCTCTTGCGCACGCGCCTGTATCCACGCGATTCGTCCGATCGCATCGCTTCAGCCACTGAGGTGGATCAGCAGGCGGCTGCGATACTACAGCGCACCGAACCCGACTGGGCGTCCCGCGCGCAGCTACAAGTCGCAGCGGCTACGGCGCGCTTGGAGCTGGGGCAGCAGTCGGCCGGACTGCGAGAGTTAGAGCGTCTGGCCGTCAGCGCTGACAATCGACAGGCGCGGCACCGAGCCGCGCTGACTGCTATTGAAGAATTGACCTACAGCCCAACGGAATCAGCGCAAGGGACTTCACAAGCTGGGGGCCATATAGCAGCCCGGATTTCGCGGGGCCACGCACTGCTGGCTAGTTTGCAATCCGACGGCACCGGGGCAGAGGTGGAATTGGCCAGTTTACAGCTCTCGCTAGCCGCGCTGCCGCACATGGACGAAGCTGATAAGCCGACCGCGCTGCAGGCTCTGGTGGCTCAGTCGCAGCAACTCGGCAGGCAGTACGGAGCCTACTGGCAGAGCCGCGCCGAGGCGCTGATGGTCGGCCCCATCACAGCCACTTCCGGTGAGCATGCATTGTCAACGGACTTGATGATGGTGGCTGTGCGACAACTGTTGGCCGCCGGCGATGTCGCAGCGGCTGTAGGCAAGCTGCTCGACTTCCGAGATCGCGAGGCAGCGGCCGGTCGCGGCGAGAGCGCCCTGCGCAGTGCCAGCCAAGCCGCCGCGCTATTGCAACGCCAGCACGACTGGACAGCAGCCGCCGAGGCGCTCATCTCGGCCAGCCGAAAGTTCGCCGATCTGCCGATCGCTGCGGAGTCGCATCGACAAGCCCTTTATTATTGGTCGCAGGCGCTGCGCGCCACACCGGACGATCCACTGCTGTCGGAGCGTTATACCCAACTGCTCAAGCAACAGCTCGCGCAGTGGCCCGAAGCGCCTGCCACCGATGAGGTAGCCGGCTGGTTGAGCCAGTGGCTCGTGCAAGCCGGCAAACGCGGCGAGCTGGCAGACGTATGGCTGCAGCGCGCTAGCCGCTGCACGCAGCCCGAGCTGGCTGAGCAAGCCTTGCTGGATTGGTTGGGAGAAGTGCTCCATCTGGAAGACGCTGCTGAGGTTCAGCGGCAGCTCGCCGCTTTGGCGCAGGTGCGCGATGCCGCGCAATTGCCGCTCTCGGCATCCACCAGCGAAGCCCTGCAGTGGATCGCCTCGGTCACCGCGACGGAACCCACCGACGAACAACTGCGTCAAGCGGCCCAAAACCTGTCGCGACTGCAAAGCGACGCTGCTGCATGGAAGCAACTCGCCCTGGCCGTGCGCTGGCTGTGGGCCCTGCGTCAGTTGCAACCCGTGGAAAAACTGTCCGCCGACCTGCTGCAGTGGCAACCCGACCAACTGCCGACGACCATTCAGCAGGGCTTAGCACCGCGCCTGATCGCAGCTATCGACGAAACGCCGACTGCCGAGCACGCCAAGTGGGCTCAGCGGATGCAGCTCGGCGATCGTTGGCGCGAGAGCTTGTTGGAAAGCCGCAGCTTGCGCGTGCTAGCGGCCGGGTATCGCTTGTTGGCCTGGCGCGTCGATGCCTCCGCCGGGCTCGACGGCCTGACCGAACTGGCTCGCAAAGCTGGCCGCGGCGGGGGTGCCGTACAACTGCAGCTTGCCAACGCTCTAGCCGACTCGGGCCCCAACCGCTGGCAAGAGAGCAGCGTGGTAGCCAAAACGATTGTGGCCCGTACTGCGGCCGGCAGCGAGCTGAACTGGCAGGCCCGCTGGCGACTGGTCAAGAACCATGTGTTGCTGGGAGAAGCCGACGAGGCGCGAAAGATGGCCCAGCTCTGGTTAGCCACGGCTCCGGCCGACGCGGGCCTGTGGATCGATCGCTTTGAAGGTGTGCTGTCGGAGCGGCCCGGCAGTAACTAGAATGGAACGCTTCCCATCGGACCCGAATCGACAGTCGTGCGGGCGCTCTGGCCTGTAAGCCGCTCCTCAGCGGAGAGACGCTCAGAGTCGACCGCTCCGAATGTACGCGTCGTTTCTGGTAAGCACCTTCCCCGATTTCCTTCCTCAGTGAGAACCCCATGATGATTCGCAAATGGACTCTGGCCGCCCTAGCACTGTGCTGGCTAACTTCGTCGGCCGCTTTGGTAAATTGTGTTCGAGCTGAAGACACCGACAGCAATGGCGATAAAGACGCTGGCTGGGTCAGCCTATTCGACGGCAAGTCGCTCGACGGCTGGGAAAAGATCGGCGACGAAAAGAGCAAGTGGGAAGTCAAAGAGGGCGAGCTGTGCGGCTCGGGCCCAGCCTCCATGCTGGTCAATACAACGGGTCCGTACAAGAACTTCATCTACCGCGCCGAAGTTAAGATCAGCGACAAAGGCAATTCGGGTTTGTACTTTCGCACAACTCGCAAGCCGGGCTTTACCGATGGACACGAAGCTCAAATTAACAGCTCACATACCGATCCGATTCTGACCGGTTCGCTGTATGGCATGTGCCACGTCTACGACCAGTTGGTTAAACCCGACACTTGGTTCACCTACGAGGTGCAGGTTCAAGACGGTCAATGGCGTGGCCGCGAGGTGACGCGCATCAAGATCAAGGTCGACGGCAAAGAGTTGTACGAGTACTTGGATTTCGAAAACAAATTCAAGCAGGGCCACTTCGCTTTCCAACAGCACGACCCGGGCAGCCGAGTCAGCTTGCGGAACATACAGGTCAAAGAGCTCAAGTAGCTGGCCCTTGATGAGCGATCACGTTTCGCCAGTGGACCTACAAGTCTGGAGCTGGTTGGCGCAAGTCGAGCCAGCTCCGGCGTGGGACATCTTAACGTCGCGGACCGTCTGGTCCTGCCTAATTCTGGCGATCTGTGCCATGGTGCAAGCCACGGTGGGTTTCGCATCGGCACTGCTCGGTCTACCGCTGCTGCTGTGGGTCGGCAATGACATGGTCCAGGCGCAGGTGCTGATGGTCACGGGCATGTTGCCGCAGCATATCCTCGGCGTGTGGAAGCTGCGGCAGAGTATCGATTGGCGCGAGATCGTATGGCCAGCCGCCATTCGCACGGCGGCACTGCCGATCGGTATCGCCGGATTAGCGATCGTGGTAACTTGGCCCGCGACGCGCGTGCAGCAGTTCGTCGGTGTGCTGATTTTGCTGGCCCTGGCAACGCAGGCGTTGGTTGGAGTCGAGTGGCGTTCAGCCCGGCGTCCGTGGTGGGTGGCAGCGGTGTTCGGGGGCAGCGGAGTGCTGCAAGGTATCTCGGGGATGAGCGGACCACCGGTAGTTCTGTGGGTTCACGCGCAGCGTTTTACACACGATCATGCGCGCGCGTTTCTGTTCGCCATGGCCATCACCAACTTTCTTCCGCAAGTGCTGCTGCTGTGGTGGAAGTTCGGCAGTCCCGTCGTGCACGCCATGGGCGTGGGCCTACTCGCGGTGCCGCTCGTGCTGCTGAGCGCCATGGTCGGCTTGCGGCTGGGCAGCCGGCTCGGCACGCGCTGGTTGCGATCCGTTACCTTTGCACTACTGTTGTGGATCGGCCTGAGCAGCCTGCTCTGGCCCTGGCTCAAAGCCTACTGGCTGGCTCTTTAAACCGCCCATGGTGCCGGGCATCCTGGGGCATCGCAGGGCATTCTGTGAGGCATCGCGAGGGCTACTCGGCGGTCTCGAGCAGAGCTAGCGGACCGAGGCCGTAGAAGGCATACTCCACGTCGTCGGCCGGATCGAATTCGAACCCTCGAAAGCCCCCTTGGGGTTGCTGCATGCTGTGCACATAGCGGCGCACTGCGGCCACGGAAATCAGCGGCAGGCTATCGATGTCGGCCAGCGTCACGCAAGCGGTAAAGGTGCTCAGCAAGTCGCACAGTGGAATGCGTGTATTGGCCTGAAAGCCACCTTCATCGCTTTGTCGGTCCGCCAGAAATTCGGCCGCCGCCTGAGCCACGCTCTCGTCCAAGCGCCGTAGGACTCGCAGCGCTCCGATCGCCGCTGCTGTTGGATTGGCGCCCGAGCGCTTGCCGACGCGAATCTCTAGGAAGCCGCCATCGGACTGCCGCTGATTGAGCAAAAATTGGCAAGCGGCCTCAGCATCCGGACAGGGCTGCTCGATCAGCTCCAAGCACAGCAGCACGAGAAACGTCTGGTAGGTACTGCCCACTTGCCCCTCGAGGCTCTTGCTGTACCCACCGTCGCCGCGGCGCAGCTTGGCTAACAGGACTGCCAAGCGTTCGGACCAGTCAGCCCGCGTGGACTCAAATGCATCCAAGCCACTCGCCGCTTCGATGAGCTTGGCCGAGTAGACCAGCGAGAGCAGGTCGACGATCGTCTCGTGGCCCTGCATGCGGCCGCGCAGGAAAGCAGCGCAGCGCTGGGCGAGGTCACCGTCGAGCAATCCAAGGATCGCCAGGCTGCGCAGCGCGAAGCTGGTGTAGTAGACGTCGCTCTGTCCCTCGCGCCCCGGCCAGCCGCCATCGTCGCGCTGCCGCGTCAATACATAGTCAGCATGCACACGCCGGACTTCCTCGGGCAGTTGCGCTGCGCCGATAGTTAGGCGGACCATCAAGCGTCCGAGGTAGCCGAGTTGTTCGAGTTCCGCGTCCACGAAATGGCTCTATGTGTACTGCTCTAGTTTAGCGCGCAGCTCGGCAGGGATCTCCAGCGACTCCAGCGGGCTCCCCGTGCGAACCTTGCAGCACACCGCTACCATTTTGCCCACCGCCAGCGGCTGTCCACCACTGGTGGGTGCCGCTTCATGCGGGCCGCTCACGCCTAACGTTCCAGCCGCTGGGCTGCCAGCCATGGAGTTGCCCAGCGCCTGAGCCAGCGTAAAATCGAAGCCATAGGTCACACTGCGGCTGCCCAGTCGTTCCACGCGGACTTGGATATTCAGATAGTCCTCAAAGCGGACAGAGCCGCGATAGTCGCACGACACATGCACGCGCGGCCAGCTCAAGTGCCAACCATCACCGATGTCGGTAGATACGGAGGTGCCCAAATAGCGCAGCAGCGCATGCTCGGCCTGCTCCATATAGCACAGGAAGGCGGAGAAATGAGCGATACCCGCCGCGTCCGTCTCGCAGAACTCAACGCGGCGTGTGACTGAAAAAGGATGGCTCATGAGCACTCCGCCGCCAGATCGACTTAGTCGGTGGCCTATTCGCCAACGTAGGGCAGCAGCGCCATGAAACGAGCGCGCTTGATCGCTTCGGTAACCGCGTGTTGGCTAACAGCCGAGCAACCGGTTTTGCGGCGTCCGACGATGCGGCCATGGCGATTGACCAGCTTTTTCAATGTTTCGAGATCTTTGTAATCGACGAACATCGGCCTTGGACGCTTGCCATCGACGAATAGCGGATCTTTACGTTTGGCTCGCGAGCGAATTCGTGATCGTTTTCTAGCACGACTCTTAGCCGTTGGCGCTCGACGCAAAGTAGACATATAAAATTAAACCTCTCTTAGTTTACCCAGCCTGTCGGGAAGCCCCGGACCAATAATTTGCTGAAGGCAGAAATTTATCAGCAAACGAACCAATCGGCAAGGGCTGAAATTGCCAGAGCCTAGGGACTCTGCCGTTTTGCCGCTGGCTCAACCCGCCCTATCTGCTCAGCACCCCTTCGCCCATCTGTTATATTATATCCCAAGTCG
>JBEBXX010000081.1:0-7494 GCA_040391435.1 Aureliella helgolandensis
GCACGCTTCCCGCGGACCCCAGCCTGTGGAGCCAACTCGCCCTAGTCAGCGGACTGGCGGTCGCCCGCACGGCGGGTCATAGCTTGCCTGAGGAAGCCATACAGCTCAAATGGCCGAATGATGTCTACGCCAGAGGTAGAAAACTGGCCGGAATCCTGATCGAGTCGGCGGCGTTGCCTCAGCAGCAGCTACCCGCAGAAAGAGCTGCCGCGTGGTTGATTGGCATCGGGCTCAATGTACACATCGACTGGCATGCAGCTCCGGCTGAAGTGGCGCATCGCGCGACTTGTTTGAGCTCTCAAACTGGGCGGCCACTGGGCTTGCCCGTTGTTCTAGTCGAGCTAATGGACGAACTTCAGCGGGAGCTTACGCTTTGGCTCCGCGGCCACGGTGAGTGGCTCGCGCAGTGGCGTGAGCGCTGCATGCTGACGGGAAAGATTCTTCATGTGCGGCTCGGTCCCGAGCGCCAGGCCGTAGGCGTATGCGAGGGAGTCGACGGGAGCGGGCGACTGATCATTCGCGACGAACAGGGGGTGCAATTCCTTACAAGCGGTGAAGTATTGGCTTGGCAGTAAAAGCAATGCTATCGTTTCTTTGCTGTTCGCCTGGCCCGCAAAGGTGACGCAACCGTTAAATCTTGCCAAATTGGGTCGAGTCTGTTGGCGAGTGGGTCGATATCGAGAGTAACCAAATTCTCTTCGACCTTTTTTGCACGTGGACGAGTCCGCCATGAACTATGTGACAGCCCGTGGTTTGACCTCTTGCTGTGTCCGCCGTCAATGGCTGCTGGGAATGCTCGCTAGCGGTGGGCTGCTGGCCACATCCACAATTGGCACTGCGCACGGCCAAGACGACATTTCAAAATTTGTCAGCGCGGCAGCTCCCGCGACCGCCAATCACCTCACGGCGGATGTGCGAAATCGCCGAGCGGACGAGCTGGAGTTTGCCGAGATTCGCTTGGATCCACTGCCACAGCACGATTCGCCGCCAGTCATCACCGCCTTAGCCGCTTCGCACGATGGCCGCTTCTTAGCCGCTGCCGGAGACGACCACGCCATCCGCGTGATCGATGTAGCCAGCGGAGCAACGATCAGCACCCTCATCGGACATATCGACTGGGTCCAGTCGTTGGTCTTCACCGCTGACTCGCAAAGTCTGTTTTCGGCCGGCAACGACGGACGCGTACTGAAGTGGCATCATCAGTATCCGGTGTCGCATACTCAGGTGCTGGCAGCGGACTTTGCCATTCGCGCATTGACGTTGTCCAGCCAGAAAAATTTGCTAGCAGTGTGCGGCTTTTCCAACGACGTGCTTCTGTGGGATTTGCCTAGTGGCCGCGAGAAGATTCGTCTAAGCTGCGACTCGCTCGACCAGCGTTGCGTTCGCTTCAGCCCAGACGGTAGCCGTCTGTTGCGGGGCGGGCGATTGGGCGAGATATGCGTCTGGGATACAGCTACTGGAGCCGAATTGGCGCACTATCGTCAGCACAGCCGCCGCGTATTCACGGCCGCGTTTTCGGCTGATAGTTCGTCGGTGACCAGTGTCGGAGAAGACCGCCGAATGATTAGATACAACATCGATTCGCAGCAGGTGACTTACGACCAAGTGGTCGCCAAGGGCAAATTGATGTCGATGTGTTTAATCAATGATCACATGGTAGCCGCCGCCGGAGCAGATAACTCGATCGTGTTGGTGGATACGATGAGCAATCAAGCCGTGGCGCAGTTGGACGGTCATACCGGTACGGTAGCGGTCATGGTTCCCTGTGGGGAATTCTTGGCCAGCGGGTCCTTTGACACGACGATCCGAATTTGGAATTTGGAGCGTATTTCCCAACGGGAGATTCCCACGGGGCGACCGGTGCGAGCCCCTTTCAAAATTGATTCGGAATTGCATATCCGCTAAATAGCGATGGTCGCCAAGTAGCGATGGTGTTGCACAGGATTTGGAAGTCTTAGCGCAGTTTGAGCACGGAGGTGCCTTTTGTTTTTGCAAGAACAAGTCAATCGGCTCGCACGTTGGTTCTCCAACGGATTCGGCAATTCTCCAGCGCTCTGCGGGGCGCCGGCGGGCGGACTTGGCACCGGTTCGCTGCGCATGTCTGCGCTGAACTCGAACATTCGGCAAACGGCTGGTGGCTCGACCGCGGTGGCGGCACCCTCCGCTCGCAAGTCGAGTCGCCGTAGCGGCAAGGATTCGACCAGCCTGCGTCGCAAGCGGACGCGAACTGCGCTGATCGAAACCATGGAGCCGCGCTGTTTGATGGCCGGCGACGTGATTCAAATTGGTGCGGTCTATGTCGAGGATGACATCGGCAGTGACGAGAGCCCGGACCTGTTCTATATCAGCTTTACGGGCGGCGCGGCTGGGACACAGTTGACGCGTCTAACCTTCGACGGGGATCGCGGCGCGCCGGGCTTGAGCCAGGGCGACATCATCTTCGATACTCTGCCAACCGGATTGGGGGCCGACAAGGCGTTCCAGTTCCAAATAGTACAGATGAAGTCCAAGAATCCCAATGCCACGGTCAAAGCTACGGTAAAAGATGGCACGAGTTTACTGGTCCTGGATTTTTCCAACTTCACCAGCGGTGACGTGCTAATATTCTCAATCGACGTCGACGAAATTGTCTCCTGGGATCCGGGCGAAAAAGACGTCACGATCATCAATGAGGGGGTTGACCCAATCACATCCGGGGTGGAATTCCAGACCACTAAACTGCACGCCGAGTTCTCTGCGCCACACTACGAAATAGTTACCGGACAAGGTACCTTCCGCGATCGCTATGACCAGTGGCTGGTGCCGTCGGGGCTGGACCTGCCGGAGGACGATCATAAGGGCATGCGCGCGCGCACAGCCGGCGGTGGATTTTCGCTGCAGCAAGTTCCCAAGCCGATCTCGTTGGCCGGTACCGTGTTTGTCGATGCCAACGAGGATTTAACTCTCCAGGCCAACGAAAAGCGCCTGGCCGGCGTCAAGCTGGACCTCTATCGGCTGGAAAACGGCCAGTATGTCTCGACTGGCCATTCCACCACCACCGATGGTCAGGGCCGCTATGCGTTCGGGAGCGAGCTGGGTCTAATGCCCGGTACCTATCAAGTTCGCGAACATCAGCCGGCTGGTTATTACAGCGTCGGCGCATCGCCCGGCAAGCTCAACAATGGCACCACCGCCGGTCGCATCCAAGTCGGCAATCCTGACGTATTGACCCAAGTAGAGATACTGCTAGGCGATCAACACGCCACCAATTTAAACTTTGCTGAAAATCTTCCAGCCTCCATCAGCGGACACACCTGCGTTGTCATCTCAGGCTTCGACTGCTTCAGCAGTTCGTCGGAAAAGCAGGCTCTGGCCGGAGTGATCGTCGAACTTCGCGATGCCAACGGAAAGCTCGTGGCCACACAGACGACCGGGGCCGACGGGAAGTACTCATTTACCAATCTGCGCGCCGGCGTTTACTCGCTAACCGAGATCACCCCTGCCCACTTGCTCGAGGGAGATGCGAAAGTTGGCACCTCGGGTGGCAAAAAAGTTAATGGCAGCTTGATCACAGAAATTATCATCGGCGGTGGCATGGCCGCTGTCGATTACGATTTCTGCGAGATCACTCCCAGCGACCTCGGTGGTCATGTGTTCTACGATCAAAACAACAATGGCCAGCGCGAAAGTGGCGAACGGCTGCTGGGCAATGTGCTCGTCACGCTGTGGGATGATGCGGGCAACAAAGTCGCCGAGACGCGGACCAACGCCCAGGGATACTACCAGTTCAATGGCCTGCGGCCTGGAACGTACCGCGTTACCGAACGAACACCCAGCGAATCTCTACCCGGTCGCGCGGCTGTGGGAACTATCAATGGCAAAACCGTAGGACGCAATGACGCTTCGGGTGATGTGCTCTCGCATATCGTGCTGCCCGCCGGCTCACAGGCGATTAACTATGACTTCGGTGAAATCCTGCCTGGCAGTATCGCCGGCTCCGTCATAGCCGATACCAACGGCAATTGCATTATCGACGCCACCGGCGATCGTCCGCTAGCGGGCGTAACCATCGAACTCCTCAGCCCTACCGGCGTGGTGCTGCGGACGACCGTGACCGATGCTTCGGGGAAATATCAGTTCGCCGATCTGCTGCCCGGCGAATACATGATTCGCGAAGTTCAGCCAGTGGGCTACTTCCAAGGTGACCAGCACGCCGGTAGCGGCGGTGGTGATGCATCGGTGGCTGACCTGATCAAATCGATCTACGTCACCCCGGGTTCGACGCTGATCGATTACAACTTCTGCGAGATCCCACCGGGGTCGATCGAAGGAGCTGTATTCGTCGACAATAATCAAAACTGCACCTATGAACCCGGCGAAGCGCCGATCGCCAATGTGACCGTCACCTTGCTTGACGAAACCGGGCGAGTGGTAGCTACCACGCAAACCGACGCCAGCGGTCGCTATCGGTTCATCGGCCTGGAGCCGGGTAAGTACACGGTCCGCGAAACGCAGCCGGCCGGTTATCTACAAGGTGGTCAACGGGCCGGCTCTGGCGGCGGCGATACCTCGATCCCGGATGTGATCTCAGCCATCAATCTGGGCGCTGGTGTCGCACTGGTCGACTACAACTTTTGCGAAATCACGCCCGGCTCGATCGCCGGAACCGTGTTCGCTGACATGAACGACAATTGCGAGTTCGATGCAGGCGAACCCATGTTGGCAGGAGTCACCATTACGCTCCTAGATGAGACCGGGGCCGTGCTGGCCACCACGCAAACGGACGCCGCCGGCAAGTATAGCTTTGCCAACTTGCGGCCGGGCAAATACACCATTCGCGAAACTCAGCCGGAAGGATACTTCCAAGGGACGCAGAAGGCCGGATCGGGCGGGGGCAATGCCAGCGTCCAAGATATCATCTCGGAGATCGCTCTGAACGCTGGTGCGCAGCTAGTGGATTACGATTTCTGCGAAAAGCTACCCGGCTCAATTGCCGGTATCGTCTTTGCCGATCTCGACTATGACGCGCTGCTGGACAGCAACGAATATACGCTCCCCGGCGTGAGGATTGAACTGTTGGACAGCCAGGGCAACGTGTTGGCGTCGACCCTGACCGACAGCAACGGAACCTACCGCTTTACCAATCTGCGGCCGGGAGATTACACAGTCCGTGAATCGCAGCCTGTGGGATACTTTCAAGGTGGTCAAGTCGCGCCGGCCACTGGTGGCAATGCTAGTCAAGACGACTTGATCAGTCAGATCCGCGTGGGATCCGGTCAGAGCATCGTGCAGGCTAACTTCTATGAAGTACCACCGGCCGAGATCTCTGGCTACGTCTTTCAGGACGGCAGCGTGATCATCACCGCCACGGGGGAACTGCCGGAGGACCTGCGGGCCATTCGCGATGGTCAACGTGGCAAGAACAGCACACCCATCGCCAATGTAGTATTGGAATTGCGCGCCCTGACGGGTTTGCCAATAGATTCTTCACGAGCGCTGTCAGGGAGCTATGCGGGTCAATACATCACAGTACGCACGGATGCCAATGGCTACTTTTCGTTCAGCGGTCTGAGGCCAGGCACGTACCACGTATACCAACAGCAACCCGACGGATATATCGACGGACTCGATACGCCCGGCACGACCACCGGCTTTGCGGTCAACCCGGGGGATGTGGTGCCGGATGCGATCATGGGCCTTTTGCAGATGTCCAATCCGCTGGCCAACCCTGGCAACGATGCGATTCTGGCGATCAGCGTACAGGCGGGCGAGCACTCGCATGAAAACAATTTCAGCGAGGTCCGCGTCAAGCACGAAACGCCGGTACCACCTATCCCAGTAAATCCGCCGCTGATGGAGAAGGTCTACGAGGTACCTCCTGTATATCAACCCCAAATGCCCATTTTCGGCTCGTACATCCCCTGGCAACCGCTGCCCCTGTTGGTCGGCTACGGTCATCAGCAACTGCCGACGTGGCACTTGAGCGTCATCAATGCCGGCCATCCGCGTGGAATTCATAATGGGCAACGGGTGGAGGAAGCCCAGGTTGCGGAGCAAGCGGACCGACTGAACGTTTACGCCTGGTCGGTACGTGGACTGAAGGAGTCGACGTGGCATGTCGTCAGCACCAATCCGCGGATTCATCCGACTCAGCAGCAGATGGTGTTCGAGTTGCCCGGTGCAGAGGTGCTGACAGGCGACTTCGATGGCGACGGCTATGACCAGCTAGCTCTGTTTCTGGACGGCGAATGGTTCATCGATATCAACGGCAATGGTCGCTGGGACGAGGACGACATTTGGATCCGCTTGGGCAAAAAGGGGGATCAACCGGTGGTCGGCGATTGGGATGGCGATGGTAAGGACGACATCGGTGTGTTTGGTCGCAAGTGGCCCGGGGATGATCGGGCGGTAGCACTGGGCGCGGGCCTGCCCGACCCTGAAAACCTGCAGCGTGTTATTGCCAAGAACGTCCCGCCGACGCCCGATCGGGCTCCGGATGAACCGCGTTTATTGAAGCGTGGCCAGCGGGGCGATCCTCGCGCCGATTTAATCGATCACGTCTTCCGTTTCGGGGGGGACAAAGACGTCGCCATCAGCGGTGACTTCAACGGCGACGGCATCTCGAGCATTGGCACGTTTAACAACGGGCGTTGGCAGTTGGATGTCGATGGCGACGGTAAGTTTACGGAAGAGACCGATGAAGAGCGTTGGTTTGGCGAACCGGGCGACTTACCACTGGTGGGTGATTTCGACGGCGACGGCATCAGCGATCTGGCCATCCTCCGCGGTGATAAGGTAATCGTTGATTCCAACGGCAACGGGCGCATCGACGCCACCGACCAAGTGTTCCAGCTCAGCTCCGCCGAAGGCATGGTTATTGTGGGCGACTTCGATGGCGACGGGCGCGACGAGCCAGCCCTGCTGCAATCATCTGAGCAGCGTCGCTGGCTGGAAGCCAAGCGCGAGGTGCAAGCGGAATCCTAGGCCGGTTTATCACTCCATCTTTTATGCAGAGTTCGCGGAGCCGCAAAAAGTTACAAACGCCACGAAACGGCTGTAGCGGCGCTCTCGGTGCGGAGCCGCGAAAAAACGCAAAGGCCACAAAGCGGCTGCAGCGGCGCTGTCGATGCAAAAGGAGCGTAATATGCTGAGAGCAGGTGGTGGGCCGCGTGGAAGCTCTTTGGTGTGCTGCGACTCGTCGTAGCCTTAGCGCCCGCGCGGCGGTACGCGATGCCAAACGGTGCGAAGAATTGCGGGCCCACGCGATAGCTCTTTGCACTACTTGCAGATCGTCATAAACTCTGCCGTCTTTTTTCCGTTACCGCTTAGACTTAATCTTCAGCCGCCGTTTTTTCCTCACGTCCCGTTTTTATTGCAGCGTGTGCGGAGCCGCAAAAGGACACAAAGGACACAAAGCGGCTGCAGCGGCGCTGTCGATGCCATCGGAGCGTAATATGCTCAGAGCAGGTGGTGGGCCGCGTGGAAGCTCTTTGGTGTGCTGCGACTCGTCGTAGC
>JBEBXX010000082.1:0-7488 GCA_040391435.1 Aureliella helgolandensis
CCTCGAGGCGGCGCTGGCCCACTGGCGCTGGCGCCTGCAGCAGTCCATTTTGCAAAGCGTGTGGGGACCGCCGGCCTACTGCGTGGTGCGGCAGTCGGTCAATATCTTCGGCAAGCAGTTCAACGGCGTAGGTAAGTATGTCAGGGGAGGGCAGGGGAGTGGCAAACTCAAGTTCGATCTGCGGATGCCTGCCGGCGATCAAATCAACACGCTGCTTCAGGTCAGCGACGGCCAGCGACTGCTATCGATCGAAGCCATTGGGGATGTCAGAAGGCGTATGGAAGTGGACCTGGGCAAGGTTCGCCCACGCCTAGTATTCACCAATGAATCGCTGCGCGATCCGGTTGTGGCCATGTATCTAGCCATCGGTGGACAAGCGGAAACACTGCGCAAGATCTACCAGAAATACGACTGGGTCTCGGTTAGCGAAGGAAAACTAGGCGACACGCCGGTGTGGTGGCTTAAGGGCTGCGTACCACCCCAACCGGTCAACGTCCGCTCGGTCGCCGAGGTAGATAACATCATGTTCGCCGACAATCACTCTGGGCTACTTCCCACGCGAATTGAAATTGCCGTCGGCAAAGCGGATGCGGAGCTGCCGTTTTGGCTCTACCAAATGGAGCAGGGACGCGTCGCTGAGGACCTCAGCCCCAGCGCCCGCAGCGAGCAGATGCACATCCTTACGGAATGGGCCACGCCCGTTCTGTTGACCGCCGAACAAATGCCCAACTCCCTGTTTGAACCCCCTTCGAGTAACGAACCGCTGTTTGACGAGACCGACCGCTACCTTCCGCCAGCTCCAACTATCGCCAGCTTGCCCGGCGAGCTGCAAGTTGTGCGTTAACGGCAGCCGAATAATCCGTAGAGCCGCTACCGCTTCCCCATAGCGACCAGCTCAACTAAACTAATAACTTCGGGATTTCATGTTTTTTTGTCGGAAACGTATTCGTGATTAAAACATTGGCTGTGGTGGGTGCTACCGGTGCGGTAGGACAAATTGTTCTCGAGGAAATCGCGCGCCAAGGGCTCCAGTACGAGACGCTGCGGCTGCTCGCGTCGAGCCGTTCTGCCGGGCAGGTGATCAACGTGGCGGGGCGGGACATTACCGTCGAACTGCTCGCTCCCGATTCGTTTCAGGGAGTCGATGTGGTCATCGCTAGCACGCCGGACGACGTGGCGGCCGAGTTCATTCCTTGGGCGGTAGCCGCCGGCGCAGTGGTCGTCGATGAAAGCGCCCACTTCCGGATGGATCCCAAGGTGCCGCTGATTATCCCCGAAGTAAATCCGCAGGACGTCGATGAGCACCAAGGCATCATCGCCAGCCCCAATTGTAGTACCACTCAAATGGTGGTGGCTCTCAAGCCACTATACGATGCGGCTGGTCTGAAGCGGGTCATCGTCAGCACGTATCAAGCCGTCAGCGGTGCGGGCTTAGCCGCGCAGCGCGAGTTGCTGGAAAACACCCAAGCTCGCATGGGCGGTCAGCCGCTGCCGCCAAAAATGTTCCAGCACGATATCGCGCTGAACCTCATTCCTCAAATCGGCTCGCACAAACAAGATGGCTTCACTTCCGAAGAGATGAAGATGGTCCGCGAGACTCACAAAATCTTGCGCGACGATTCCATCGCCATCAACGCCACCTGCGTGCGTGTGCCCGTGCTCATCGGGCACAGCGAATCGATCTACTGCGAAACCGAGCAACCGCTGTCGCTCGAGCAGATTCGCGAATTGTTTCGCAACGCGCCGGGTGTAAGCCTGATCGACGATTTGGCGGCTAAGCAGTATCCCATGCCACGCGACTGTGCCGATTTGCCGGATGTCTTCGTAGGACGCGTCCGCAAGGACCTCGACAATCCGTGCGGCATCAGCTTCTGGTGCGTGAGTGACAATCTGCGAAAAGGGGCGGCTACCAACGCGGTGCAAATCGCCAACCTGCTGGCTAATAAATTTGCCAATGTCGCGAGCTGATCGAATCGATGACGCGTGCGAGCAAGTTGATTCATCGGGCAGCGCTGCAGACTTGCCTGCGCTGCGCTGTTTCCGCTTGACCCTGGCCTATGATGGCACTAACTATTTCGGTTGGCAACGCCAACCGCACCATCCCAGCGTTCAAGCCGCGGTGGAGAAGGCGATCTGTGCGATTACTGGCGATGAGCAGACGCATGCCTGGGCCAGCAGTCGCACCGACACCGGAGTGCATGCCTTGGGACAGTCGGCTGTATTTACAAGCTCCGGTTGGCCAGCCCCCGCAGATCGCATCCCGCTGGCTATCAATACCAAGCTGCCGATGGACATCGTCGTACGCGAGGCTGTCGAGGTCCCCTTGCGTTTCAACCCGTTGCGTTTGAGCACGGGCAAGCGCTATCGCTATCACGTCTACTCAGCTCGCAAACCCGATCCGATCGGCGCACGCACCCAGTGGTGGGTGCCGCAGCGGGTGCAATTGGCTCCCATGCTGCAGGCTGCTGATCTATTCCTAGGCACGCATGACTTCGCCGCCTTTCAAACCTCGGGCAGCCCGCGATCGACCACCGTGCGCGAGGTCCGCGATCTGACGATCCAGGCATCCGAGTACATGGATGGCACGCGGTTTACCATCGAGGTCGAAGCCAGTGGATTCCTCTACAACATGGTCCGCAATATCGTGGGGACCCTGGTGCAAGTCGGCGTAGGCAGGAAGCCACCGCAGTGGGTGACTGAGGTCTTGACCTCGCGCGACCGTCGACAAGCCGGGCAGACGGCACCGGCCTGTGGTCTCTTTCTATTAGAGGTTAAATACTGATGCGCGTGGCCCATGTCATCACGCGCATGATCATTGGCGGTGCGCAGGAGAATACGCTGTTTAATTGCCTGGACCTCATGCAGGAGCACAGCGATGACGTGCTGCTAATTACCGGGCCGGCCTTGGGACCGGAAGGCAGACTGCTAGAGCAGGGGAGGGCAGGGGGGCTAGCCATCCGCTTCATCGACTCCCTGCGGCGACCGATCAACCCCACGCGTGACCTGCTGAGCTACCACATGCTCAAGCAAACTCTGCGCGAGTTCCAACCGGACGTCGTGCATACGCACAGTGCCAAAGCGGGCCTGCTCGGCCGCGCCGCCGCCTGGAACTTGCAGGTCCCAGCGGTCATACATACAGTGCACGGTGCGCCGTTCCACGCCTACCAGAATTCGTTGGCCCGACAATCCTTTATTCGCCTGGAACGCTGGGCCGCCCGTCGATGCCATCACATGATCAGCGTGGCCGACGCCATGACCGATCTCATGGTCGCGGCGGGAGTTGCCCCGCGCGACAAATTTAGCACTATCTATTCCGGCATGGACGTCGAACCGTTCGTTACCTGCAACCAATGGGCAACTGCCGCGCGTCAAGAATTGCAACTGGCTGCGGACGACATCGTCATTGGATAAATCGCGCGCTTGTTCCATTTGAAGGGACACGAGTATTTGATTGAAGCAGCTCAGAAGGTGGTAGCCAGCAATCCACGCGTCCGCTTCGTGCTAGTCGGCGATGGCATTCTGCGCTCCGGTTACCAGCAGCGTATCGCCGAACTGGGGCTGACGAAATACTTTCGATTTACGGGTTTGGTGCCACCGCAGCGTGTGCCATTTTATTTGAGCGCTATGGACGTACTGGTTCACACTAGTTTGCGTGAGGGACTAGCTCGCACGTTGCCACAAGCATTGATTGCGGGCAAGCCGGTCATCAGCTACGACATCGACGGTGCCCGCGAGGTGGTTCTGCCGGGTGAGACCGGTATTTTGCTGGCACCGAAAAGTGTACAACCTTTGACCGACGCTATTTTGACGCTGGCCGGCGATGAGGCATTGCGCAGCCAGCTAGGGCAGGGGGGCGCGCTGCGTTTCACCGACCAATTCCGCCACCGCTATATGACACAGCGGATTCGGCAACTGTACCTGGAGCAACTCGCCTCACCACCTGCGGCCAATTGACTTAGAATAATTGTTTACCTCGAAAAAGTTCCACCAGCGATAGAGCATAAGATGACGAAAATCCGCGACTTTCTCGGCCCCTATCGGCTGGCTCGTTTGATCCGCATGGGAAGCTCATGCCAAGTTTGGGAAGCGATTGAGACCGAAACCGGCGAGCGTTATGCGCTCAAAGTCTTGCGCGAAGATTTCCGTCAGAACAAACAAGAGGTCGGCTTCTTGCGCAGCGAGTTTGAAATTGCCAAGAGTATGAACCACCCCAATATCATCAAAATGTATGACTTGGTTCTAAGTGGAAACGCGCCGTTCTTAGTGCTGGAATTGTTCAGTGAGCTGAACATGAAACAAGCCCTGCGGCGAGGGCCCGAATCGATCGCTTATATGTTAGACAAAGTTCTCGAAGAATCGATCGAGGGACTATATCACATGCACAGCCAAGGTTACGTGCACTGCGACGTCAAGCCCGATAACTTTCTGGTCAGTCGCGATGGCCATGTTAAATTGATTGACTTTACGATCTCCCATAAAGTAAAGAAGGGTTTATCTAAGTTCTTTGGCGGAAAAACAAAACAGATTCAAGGTACGCGCAGTTATATGGCACCCGAGCAGATCCGCGGCTTGGCGCTGGATCCGCGAACTGATATTTATTCGTTTGGATGTGTAATGTTCGAAATGGTAACTGGTAAATTGCCATATACGGGAGAGAGTCCCAATGACTTGCTCAACAAACATATTTCCGCCCCTTTGCCATCGCCGCTGGTGTACAACGAAAATGTCACACCTGAGTTTGCCGCGGTCATTCGAACGGCAATGGCCAAGCGTCCTCAGGATCGCCCTGAATCTATGTGGGAATTATTGAAGGTTGTGCACGGCACTAGAATATTTAAAAAACAACCACGTATTCCCGAGTCCAGCATCTTCGATGACTTCCCAACATCGGGGCGAGTCATGAATCAGGAGCAAGCCGCACCTGAGCCAGAGAAAAAAGAATCGCAAGAGTAATTCGCAAAGCTGGTTTTGCGAATTTATCGGTTGAAACTCATCCCACCAATTGCATTATTAGAAGATTCTTAAATATCATGTCCAAAACACCCAGCGGCCCAGATTTTGAACAGCCCATGCTTGAGATCGAAGCCAAGATTCAAGAGCTATTGCAGCGTGGGCCGGGCGACGGGGCTGTAGAACAACAAATTATTTCTCTCAGGCGGCAATGGAATGAAGTGACTGCCGGCGTGTACGGCAATCTGACACCTTGGCAGACCGTGCAAGTCTCGCGGCACAAGGATCGGCCCTACACCCGCGATTACCTCAACTTGGCATTCGATGAATTTGTCGAATTGCATGGCGATAAACACTTCGGCGACGATCGCGCAATGCTGACCGGTTTTGCCAAAATCGACCAGTTCAAAGTCATGGTCGTCGGGCATCAAAAAGGTCGGACGTATCGCGAACGGACCACCTGCAACTTTGGCTGCGCGCATCCCGAGGGCTACCGCAAGGCCATGAGCAAAATGCGGCTAGCTGAGAAGTACAACATGCCCATCATTTGCTTCATCGACACACCGGGTGCCTATCCCGGCGTCGGAGCCGAGGAGCGTGGGCAGGCGCATGTGATCGCCGAGAGCATGTTTGAGATGAGCCAAATGCGGACGCCGATAATCTGCGTGGTGATCGGTGAAGGCGGTTCCGGCGGCGCGCTGGGAATCGGCGTAGGCGACCGGATCGCCGTGCTGCAGTACGCCTATTATTCCGTGATCAGCCCCGAGGGCTGCGCGGGGATTCTGTGGAAGAGCCATCAACACGCTCCCAAGGCGGCGGACGCGCTGCGGTTCACTTCACGGCACTTGCGCGAGCTGGGAGTCGTCGACGACGTGATCGAAGAGCCGCTCGGCGGCGCGCATCGCGATCACCACAAGATGGCCGCGCGCATGAAAAGCTTCCTGGTCCGCACGCTGGGCGAGTTGGTTGCTCAACCCACGGATAGTCTGGTCGAGCAGCGTTACGAAAAGTTTCGGCGGATCGGCGTGTTCATCGATCCTTCTCAGCACGATCCGATGGAAGCCACCGTGTCCTAGTTGGGCCGAGAGAGCGGCTGCTTCGTCCAGCCCGCTGCTGACTTGTAGTTGAGTCTCGGGTGCTGGGGAAGGTGTGTGGCAGGTGCTGAGCCGGGCGGATTGGGGGGCCGGATTTGCCTGCGAGCAACGTCCGATAATGTTTCTTATGTTCGGTTTGGGGTGGGGTTTCCCCTGGGAAAACAGCATTTCGCCGCCCAGCAAAGCCAGCCAGCCCGTCCGTCCAGTCCCGACCGCCGCCTAATACCTGGGCTGCGGATAGCCGGGCTGCTGTGCCTGCTGCGGCTGGATCGGATCGACCGGCGGCAGAATTCCAGGAGTATACGGCTGCGCGGAATTGTAGTTCGGCGGTGACATGCCGCTTGGCGACGGCTGGCCGTTGGTCGGTGACATGCCGCTAGGTGGCAGGCCGTGGCTGGGTCGCAAGCCAGAACTGTAGCTGGCCGGCGACGCGCCGCTGCCAAAACCTTGAGTGCCAAAACTCTGAGTTCCCGAACCCTGATCGCCGAGTCCAGGCTGATGCAGCGGCGGATAGATTTGCGGGGCGTCAGTGGAGCTGCTGCCGCCATCTTGCGGAAAGACGCTGCCCGTACCGAAGTTGGACAATCCGTGGTTCGAATTCCAGTTGGCGGGGTTCAGCGGACTAGTTTCTGCCGCGGCCTCCGTAGCAGACATATGCGGCAGCGCATTGCGGATGCCATTTTGGATCGAGTTCTGAATGCCCTGTTGAATGTCGTTTTGCATGCTGCCAGGAATGCTCTCGAGAGTTGGGATGCCTCCCACGGGCCAGAATGAATCGGTGGCTGGCGCAACTCCGGCTGGACCGTCCTCGAAAACGCCACCTTCTTTAAGCTTGCCATCCAAGCGGGCCAGGTAGGGGCCGACCACATCGTGGATCTCTTTGGGCAAAATGCCGACGCTGTTGTCCAGTGCCTGCGCGATATAGTAGCCCGAACGCGACTGGCAAATAGCCGCTTGTTGCTTTGGCCCCAGCAAGCTGGTCGCAAACATGGTGATCAACAGGCAGTAGACCATCCCCTTGGCCAAGCCAAATGCAGCGCCCAGATGGCGGTCAAACTCCTTCAAGCGAACTCGGTCGATGCTCGTGCTCAGCAGCCGAAAGCCAACCCAAATGACGAACGATGTGCCGACGTAAAGAATCAACATGGCCAAGAACTGGTTCCATGGCGGTTTTGCTTGGATCATCTCAGCTACATCGAAGCGGAAGCGATAGGCGACGATGTAGCTGACAACGATCGATGCCAGCGAAGCGACTTGCCAGGCAAAGCCTTTGATGGCACCAAAAATGGTAGCCATGCCCAGCACGATCAGCATGATTAAGTCGTAACCTTGCACTTGAAAACCTCGCTCAAGTTATCGCGACGTGCAAGCCGCCCAGTTGGAGCTTGTGCGTCTGCGTCGCTTATGGAAATTGCGCTCCAGCATGGACCGGCCGCGCTGCTGC
>JBEBXX010000083.1:0-7462 GCA_040391435.1 Aureliella helgolandensis
TCGGTCGGAATGATAGTCGCCCGGCCGCTCCGTCGGTCGGAATGATAGACGTCCGGCCGCTCCGTCGGTCTTCCACTTTGTCCCTCATTCTCAATAATCGCACCTCGCTCACAGCCCAATTCACCTCCTACCTATTGAGTTTGCCTGCCAGCCACTGAGAGCCGCGCTTGCACCACGCTCTCCCTACAGGTCTACGAAAAAAGCCGCTGAGGTACCTAGTCAGTGATGACTGAGGCCTCAGCGGCTATTTCGAAACTTCCGACCGACGGCGGCAAAAAGCGGAGCCGCTGCGAGACAGGCGTAGATCGAGCGTGCTTCTGCACATGCTACTTAGTGATCTAAGCCAACGCTAAAATTGGTCCCTCTGCCGGAATATGGCCGGAAGCTCATTTTTGTGTGGGCTTATCATGGCCCACGAATCTAATCATAAGCCAAGCTAGGCTGACAGCAAGGTTGATCGGCTGAAGATTGTCTGTTCATCGATGTTTTTTACCAATAAACAACAAAACTCTCATCCAAAGAATTACCACTTCGGATGGACACTTTGCGTTCGCCGAGCCGATGCCCCTTTGGCAGCATTAACAAGACAACTAGTATGTAAGCAAACGCGATGCCAAGATGGTGGTATTGGTTTGTTGGTCTGCTCCGGTGGCCCTTGCCGGTGGCTCGCAAAGCGTAAGTCACCAGCATGCTGTTCCGCCCTGCGGGCTAGATTTACGAAAAAATGGAAGGTCAGGTGCGTGAATATGTTTGGCGATGGCTTAAATCAATCGGCTCACAGTTGCTTTGCGGAAGCCGGCAGGAGATCCGAGGAGCTGCGCATACAGGCCAGTCGACTTGCCTGCGGTACACACTTGCTGGACTTTGGGGTGCATCTCCGCGGCGGACTCGCCGCCGGTATTCACATGGCCAATATCTGCATGTCGGGCAGGGCCTCAGTGAGCCTGTCCAGTGGCGATCGCCGCGTGTGGGCGGGTCCGTGGATAGGAGTTGCAACAGATCATCCCATGGAAGCTTGCATGCTTTCGCAGTATGCCGGCTGGCCGGTCAAGCATGAAAAATTCTTTGCCATGGGCTCGGGCGCAATGCGACTTAAGCGCGGCCGCGAACCACTGCTGATCGACCTGCGAGCGGGTGATTCTCAGTCTTTGGCCGTGGGGACGCTCGAGTGCGATGAGCTGCCCAGCGATGCGGTGGTTGAGGCGATGGCGGGCGAGTGCCAAGTCGACCCGGCTAATCTGTACTTGGCGGTGGCACCCACGCGCAGCATTGCTGGCTGCGTACAAGTCGTGGCCCGCGCAGCGGAGACGTGCATGCACAAGCTTCATGAGCTGGGATTCGATTTGGCGGACGTCATCAGCTGCCATGGCCTGGCACCTGTTCCGCCACCTGCACCCGACTTTGCTTTGGGCATCGGTCGCACCAACGATGCGGTGCTGTATGGTGGCCAGGTTGTCTTATGGGTCGACGCCGAGGATGAGGCTATCGCCCAAATCGGGCCCAAGCTGCCCAGCGCGGCTTCGCCTGATTTCGGTCGGCCATTTGCCGAAATATTTAAACAGTGCAATTATGACTTCTACCAGATCGATCCCGGTTTATTCAGCCCGGCAGAAGTGACGCTGTTCAATATGCGCACGGGCAATAGCTGGCGGTTCGGTGCCCTTCGCAGCGATCTAGTATCCCAGTCGTTCGGCACTCAAACTCTGGTACCCTGATTCCAAACCACTCACGACTAAATCGAAAACTTAAACAAGCCATGCATATTGGCATTTTGGGGACGCCGGAAAATCCCTATGTGGTTGAGCTTCAGCGAGCTGCCAGCACTCATTTTCCCGACTTGACGACTGAGCTGCTGAAGTTTGGCGATCTGCAGGTCGGACTTGGCAGTGCAGCCACTGAGCGTGCGGCGCGGCTTGGCGCAGGCGATTCCGGTCGCCAAGGAGATCCCAGTAGCCAGGGCGATTCGGTGGGCTGTGACGCGTTGATCGTCCGCTCGATGCCAATTGGCTCGCTCGAACAGGTCATCTTCCGCATGGACTGCTTGCAGACTTGGCAGAGCCGCGGAGTGGCTGTGCACAATCCGCCGCGGAGCTTGGAGATCGCCATCGACAAATGGCTCTGTCTGCAGCGCTTGGTCGAGCTCGATGTGCCGGTGCCCGAGACTATCTGTTGTCAGACTCGCAACGCGGCCATGCAGGCTTTTGAAGTGCTCGGGGGCGATGTACTAGTTAAGCCATTGTTTGGCGGTGAGGGGCGAGGAATCTTGCGCGCGGACAGCAAGGATCTGGCGTGGCGGCTGTTTGGAACGCTACAACAGCTCGGTCAGGTGCTGTATGTGCAACAGTTTGTCGAGCATTTGGGCTATGATATTCGAGTGTTGTTTGTGGGCGATAGGCACTTTGCCATCCGCCGCCAAGCTGCCGCTGGGCAGTGGCGAACCAACATTTCCCAAGGCAGTTGTGCGCAGCCGCACCACTTGAGCAGCTCGCAGCAGGAACTGGCCGAGCGCTCGCGCGAGGCTGTTGGGGGAGGGTTGCTGGGAGTGGATATATTGCCAGCCCGCGATGGCCGCTTATTGGTTTTAGAAGTCAACGCTGTCCCTGGCTGGCGTGGCTTAGCCCGAGCCTTAGAGGTTGACATCGCGAAAATATATTTGAGCTGGGTCCTGCGGCAGAGCTGAGTTAACTATCGTCCGGTCCTTACTTTGACACAATGTGGCTCGACGCTCCGCGTCGGAAATATTCTCTGCTGAATTTACTATCGTCCGGTCCTTACTTTGACACCCTAGATTGAATTGCTATGCTCGGCCCTGCCAGCGTTTCCGCCCTAGGCACTGATGAC
Organism: Aureliella helgolandensis; assembly: GCA_040391435.1. GTDB lineage: Bacteria > Planctomycetota > Planctomycetia > Pirellulales > Pirellulaceae > Aureliella > Aureliella helgolandensis_A. The sequence continues at coordinate 2,842 of JBEBXX010000083.1, forward strand.
GATGCGCGCCGCGGTAATATCGCCGCGCGACTGCGGCAGGTGGCCGCGCGACAACCCGGCCAACTGGCGATGGCTCGTCCGCTCGGCCGCTATGCGCCGGGCCAACCGCGCGACTATGCCACCATGACGTTTGCTGACTTGGAGTTGCAGACCTCCTCCATCGCGGCCGGGCTGCAGGAGATGGGCGTCGAACCCGGGCAGCGCATCGTGTTGTTGGTTCGCTTCGGCGTCGACTTCATCGCGCTGGTTTTCGCTCTGCTCAAAGCCGGCGCGGTGGTGGTACTGATCGACCCGGGCATGGGCCGCCGGCACTTGATCCGCTGTCTGGAGGAAACCAATCCCGACGGCTTTGTCGCCATACCGGCAGCGCACGCTGTGCGCATGGCCCTGTGCCATCGCTTTCCTAAAGCCAGGCTGAATGTGACGGTCGGCATGCGCTACGGTTTTTTACCCAAGCCGACTCTTGAGCAACTCTCCGGCACGCCATCGGCGTTGTACGAACCGCCGCCGATCACACTCGATTCACCGGCCGCGATTATTTTCACCACTGGCAGTACGGGCCCGCCCAAGGGTGTGCTCTATACGCACCGTACGTTCAATAGCCAAGTCGATCAACTGATAGCGCAGTATGGTATTACGCCCGGCGGCAAGGACCTCTCAGGCTTTCCGCTGTTCGGTTTATTCAACGCAGTGATGGGGACCACGACGGTCATTCCTGATATGGATCCCACGCGACCGGCGGACGTCGACCCGCCGCGATTGCTCGACGCGATCGATCACTGGCAGATCAACCAAGCCTTCGGTTCGCCCGCTCTGTGGACGGCCGTGGGCCTCCACGCACAGCAGGTGGGTCGCTGCGTGCCGAGCCTGCAGCGCGTTTTCTCCGCCGGCGCGCCGGTCCCGCCCGAAGTGCTTCAGCGGATGCGGGCCACGATGCGCGAAAGCGGAGAGATGTATACGCCCTACGGCGCTACCGAAGCCCTGCCGGTAGCGTCTATCGAGTCGCGCGAAGTCCTGGGCGAGACTGCAGCCAAGACCCGCTCTGGTGCGGGGACCTGCGTCGGCAGAAAATTTGCAGGGGTCGATTGGAAAGTCATCGAGATTTGCGATGGACCGCTAGCTAGCCTTGATCAAGTCAATGAGTTGCCCAGTGGCGAGATTGGCGAATTGATGGTGGCTGGCGACATGGTGACTATGCAATACGTTACGCGTTGTGATCAGAACGCGCTGCACAAAGTTCGGCAAGCAGATCGCGTGTGGCACCGCATGGGAGATGTCGGTTACTTGGACGAACAGGGGAGGTTTTGGTGTTGTGGCCGCAAGTCCCATCGAGTTCGCATGGCGCGACAGGTGTTGTACACGGACCCGTGCGAGTCGATATTTAACACACATCCGCATGTGCATCGCACTGCACTGGTAGGCGTCGGTCCAGCGGGTGAGCAGATGCCGGTCGTGATTGCTGAGCCGTGGCCGGATCACATGCCCGCTGACGCGCTGGCTGCCGAGCGTTTGTTAGCAGAGCTGCGCGAATTGGCACAGGAGCACGAGACGACCGCTGCGATTGAAAAATTGCTGCTCTATTCGCGTGCGCTTCCGACGGACATCAGGCACAATTCCAAGATCTTCCGTGAGCAGCTCGCCCCTTGGGCTGCACGCCAATTGCAGCAGCGCAAGCAGCGACGTTAAAGCGACGTTAAGATGAATGCCTGGCTCAGCCAAAGGCAACCACTCCACTGCCCCCGCCCCTGGAATTACCTCAGCCATGTCTCCACAAAAACGCACCCATTACTGGGTTGTACTCCTGACCGCTATCAGTTTGCTAAGCCACTTCCCCACGTCTAGCACAGCCTGTACGACGGCGGTGTTCAGTGGCCGAGCGACCGACGATGGACGTCCTTTATTGTGGAAAAACCGCGACACATCCACTACGGCTCATAACGAAGTTGTATTGTTGGAAGCGGGCAAGTATCGCGCATTGGCGGTCGTCGATGCGGGAGATCGGAAGTTGGTGTGGATGGGGGTTAACTCGGCGGGCTTCTGCATCGAGAATTCACTTAGTAGCGATCTGGTGCATGTTACTCACAGCGACAAGTCTACATCAAATCTGAAGAAACTCGGCAATGGCGGCTTGATGCGAAAAGCCTTGGAGCAGTGCGCTACGGTCGCAGACTTTCGCAAGCTGCTATTGGAAACCGATCAGACCGGTCGCAAGACGCACGCCAACTTTGGCGTTATTGACGCACACGGCGGGGCAGCCATGTTTGAAGCCGGACCAGATCACTTCACTATGTTTGATGCCAATAGCCCCAGCGATGCTCCCGAGGGTTATATTGTCCGATCGAATTTTGCCACGACCCCGAAGGCTTTGCCAGCCAATCCAACTGCTGATCAATTGGACAAGATCTACTCGGGGCAGCGTTACTTGCGTGCGTGCAGTTTAATAGACTTGGAGCGCCAATCGTCCGCGGATCAGAAATTGTCGTTAGAATTCACTCTGCGTCACCTGACGCGTGATATGGCCGATGACCAAGGAGAAGCCTACCCTGGCACAATCAATTCGCTTGACGATGTGCTGCCATCCATAATTCCGACGAAGCACACCATCAGTCGCACGACCACAGTTTCCGCGGCAGTCTTCCACGGAGTGCGCGCGGGAGAGGCTCCTGAGTTGACGACCATGTGGACGATGCTGGGAGACCCTAAGTTTTCCATGGCGGTTCCCTGTTGGCCAACGGTCGACTGCGTCGCAGATGACCTGACCGATCTTCGCGGCGGGGAGATTGGGGAAATCGCTATCACGCTACGCGATTGGAGTCTGACGTCCGATCGCGATGGCATCCGCACGCGCGGACTGCCGGGCATTTGGCAGGACATCTGGCCGCGCGAGGACGTGCTGCTGCGCGAGACGCGTCAAGCTCGCGAGCATTGGTTGTGTGAAGGTTTCACCAGCGCTGAGATCACCACTTTTCATCACTCTGCCACGGCCCGCGCCATGGCCGCGATGGAGCAAGAATTGCTCGAGGCCAAGCAGCAAGCCTTGACCCTACCGGCGACTCTACTAGCGACTCTTCCCGCGGCCGTGCCAAGTGCGATCCGCGTGGCGATCTACGACCATTCCGCGAATTCTGCCCCCGCGCGCGGTCCCCAGAACTTGACCAAGTTCCTAACGCCCGAGAACGGATTTGAGTGTCAGCTCGTGCGTCCGGAGGATGTCCGCGCGGGCAAGTTGAGCGAGTATCAAGTGCTGGTCATGCCCGGCGGTTCGGGAAGCAAACAAGCCGAGATGCTCGAGCCAAGCGGCTGTGAGGCCATTCGTGATTTCGTCGACGGCGGCGGTGGCTATGTCGGAATTTGTGCTGGATCTTACTTAGCAACCGCACAGTACAGTTGGTCGCTCAATTTGATCAACGCGAGAGTCTGGGATCGAGCCCACTGGGCGCGAGGCACGGGGACTGTCAGTCTGGGGTTGAGCTCGTTAGGGAGTGAGTTTTTTTCCTCTGAGCTCGTTGCTTCCAACAGCACAAGTACCCAGCCGATCAGTGACTGGTCTCAAGAGAGCGACACTGTTCAAAGGGGCGACGCTCCTAAAGTGAGTGGTTCTGAAGCCGATGTTAGCCAGCTCGCAGACTTGATTTCGGTGCACTACGCGCAGGGGCCGCTGCTGGTTCCCGGCGAGCATCCGGATCTGCCGCAGTACGAGGTACTAGCTACCTTCGACAGCGAGGTAGCGGCCAAGGGAGCGCCGGTAGGGGCCATGGTGGGCACGCACGCGATCGTTCGCGGACGATTTGGCCTGGGCCGCGTGATCTGTTACAGTCCTCACCCTGAGGCTCCTGGTGGCCCGCAAGGCTTAATGTCCCGCGGCATCGCGTGGGCGGCTGGGAACGATTGAGTGCTCCTGCAGTCAGCCTTTTGTCAGCATGCTCGATGGGTACACTGTTGTTGCGGCGAGCCATCGAGCGGTCCGGCCGGTAATAGTGGCGGAGGTGTGTTTTCGTTAACTAAGTCACAGGGATATTAGCTTGGATTTATTTACAGCTCAGGAGCAGCAGCATCGCCAGAACAATCTGCCATTGGCCGCGCGGATGCGCCCGCAGCGGTTGAGCCAGTTTGTAGGGCAGGGGCATTTTTTGGGTGAGGGCAAACTGCTGCGGCGCTTGATCGATGCGCGACGCTTGGGAGCGGTGCTGTTTTACGGTCCACCGGGCACTGGCAAGACCACCTTGGCGCATCTGCTGGCCGCGGAGACCGGCGGCAAACTCAAGCAGCTCAGCGCGGTGACCAGCGGCGTGAAGGAGCTGCGCGAGGTGTTGGCCTGGGCGCGCGATGAAGTCTCTACGGGGGGCTCGCGACCACTGCTGTTCATCGATGAAATCCATCGCTTCAACCGCGCTCAGCAAGACGCGCTATTGCCTGACGTCGAAGATGGGATTGTGTCGCTCATCGGTGCCACGACCAGCAATCCCTATTTCGCCATCAATGGAGCTTTGCTCAGCCGCAGCCAAGTCTTTCAGTTCCAGCCCTTGGGCGAAACTGACATCTTGAACTTGCTGCAGCGCGCTTTGAGCGATCGCGAGCGTGGGTTGGGAGAAGTCGAGACGCGCGCCGAAGCGGGTGCGTT
>JBEBXX010000084.1:0-7361 GCA_040391435.1 Aureliella helgolandensis
ACCGGAAACCCTGACGCATGCGCTCGACGAACTGCAGACCGAGTATGCGGCGGCCAAGGCCGATCCGAACTTTCAGGCCGAGCTGGATGAGTTGTTGAAGAACTTTGTTGGGCGTCCCAGCCCCATCTACCACGCGCGGCGCCTGAGCGAACTGGCCGGTGGTGCGCAGATATGGTTCAAGCGCGAAGACCTCAATCACACCGGTGCGCACAAGATAAATAACACGTTGGGCCAAGGCTTGTTGGCGCTCAGAATGGGCAAACGGCGAGTGATCGCCGAAACGGGTGCTGGTCAGCATGGTGTTGCAACAGCTACGGCCTGTGCCCACTTTGGCTTGCCGTGCGTGATCTATATGGGGGCAGAGGATGTGCGTCGCCAGCGCCCGAACGTCTTCAGCATGAAGCTCATGGGGGCCGAAGTGCGACCGGTTACCAATGGGGCGAAAACATTGCGCGATGCGGTCAACGAGGCCATGCGCGATTGGATGAGCTCGGTGGAGACGACGCATTACATTATCGGATCGGTCATCGGGCCGCATCCATTTCCGATGATGGTCCGCGATTTCCAGGCCGTCATCGGCCGCGAAGCGCGAGCTCAGTCGTTGGAAACTTTTGGACGTTTGCCCGACACGGTCGTGGCCTGTGTGGGTGGCGGTTCTAACGCCGCGGGCATGTTCTATGCCTTCATCGAGGATTCGCAAGTCAAACTGGTAGGGGTCGAAGCGGGCGGACTGTCATCCGCACCGGGCCAGCATGCCTCCACACTCACCCACGGCCGCCCCGGTGTTCTGCACGGCAGTTTCAGCTACGTCATGCAAGACGATGATGGGCAAACCTCCGATGTGCACTCGGTCTCCGCGGGGCTGGACTATCCCGGTGTGGGGCCTGAGCACAGCTATTGGAAAGACACGCAGCGCGTGCAGTACACCGAATGCCGCGATGGGGCCGCGTTGCAAGCCTTTGACCAAGTTGCCAAGACCGAAGGTATTCTGCCCGCGCTGGAGTCCTCTCACGGAATTGCCAAAGCCATGGAGCTTGCCGCGGGCATGCGGCCAGACCAGATCGTGATGGTCTGTTTAAGTGGTCGCGGTGATAAGGATGCCGCTGAGATCGCGCGTTTGACCGGCCAAGAATACTAAATCAATCCACCCTCTGTACACGAAACAACGAAGTCGTATGTCTGCCATCGATCAGAAATTTGCCGCGCTACGGGCCGCAGGCAAGAAGGCATTTATTCCGTTTATCACCGCCGGCGATCCCTCTTTGGAGATGACCGCGCGCGTCCTGCAAACGCTGTCCGACTGCGGGGCGGCCATCGGAGAAGTTGGCATTCCCTACAGCGATCCCATCGCCGATGGGCCGCTCATCCAAGCGTCCTATACGCGGGCTCTGCAGGCCGGCTGCAAGCTTGCCGACATCTTTACAAGCGTCGGTGCGGTAGCACCGCAGTTGAGCATGCCACTGGTCTCCATGGTCAGCTATTCGATCGTCTTGCGGACCGGAGCCGAGCTGTACATCGCGGCCGCACAAGCGGCGGGCTTCTCCGGGGCGATCGTCCCCGATCTGTTGCTTGAGGAGGCCGCGGACTTTCGCGAGCTGTGCCGCGAACGCGATTTCAGTTTGATCCACTTGGTGACGCCTACCACGCCTGCCGAGCGGATGCTGCGCATCGCCGAAAGCTCAACCGGCTTTCTGTACTTCGTATCGATCACCGGCATTACCGGTGAGCGGAATGAGCTGGCACCGGGGCTGATCGAGAAAGTTGCTTGGTTGCGTGAGCGGACCGAGCTGCCGGTGTGCATTGGCTTTGGTATCAGCCAGGTCGAGCACGTAAGGCAACTGTCTCCAATCGCGGATGGATTGATCGTGGGCTCCGCACTGGTCCGTCGCTTGACCGAAGATCTGCCCGAGGAGCAGCGTCTAGAGAATGTCCAGGCGATCGCCAATCAATTGATCCAGGCGATGGGCTAGCTGTCGCCATAGACCGCCAGCGCCCCGGCGGCCTATTTCTTGCCAGCCCATTCTCGCCAGCCGGCACACCGCTGCAGCATGCCTGCTGAGTCTACTGGGGGCTGCGTCTACTGGGGCGGTGTCTGTTGGGGCGGTGTCTGTTGGGGCGGTGTCTGTTGGGGCGGTGTCTGTTGGGGCGGCGCGAAATGGCTACTTCCCCTTTTCGTGACCATGCGAGCATTGCAAATTTAACTTGCACAATTAGACTCGGCTTCTGTAGCGGGTTCTGCTTAGAGACATTCATCGCCGGCCGCTGAGTGGTCGACATGTAAAGATAAAGCTTAGATGAGAATAGCCATATTTGGTTTGGGTTACGTAGGGAGCGTGTCGGCCGCCTGTTTGGCCAGCGATGGGCATGACGTGATTGGAGTTGATGTTCAGTCGGACAAAGTCGACGCTATCAACGCGGGTAGATCGCTGGTGTCTGAACCTGGCTTAGCAGAGTTGGTGTGTGAACTAGTCAGGGCTGGAAAATTGCGGGCTACGCAGTGCACTCGCGAGGCGGTCCAGTCGAGCCAGATGAGTTTGATCTGCGTAGGCACGCCTAGCCACGAGAATGGCAGTTTGAAGCTGGACTATGTAGCCGCGGTGGCCGAGCAGATCGGGGCCGCCCTGGCCGACCACGCGGATTATCACGTGGTGTGTGTCCGCAGCACGGTGCTGCCCGGCACGACCGAAGACTTCGTGGCGCCTCTGATCGAACAGGCTTCGGGCAAGAAGCGCGGCCGCGATTTTGGGCTGTGCATGAACCCCGAGTTTCTGCGCGAGGGAGTTGCCATCGCAGACTATCGCGAACCGAGCCAGATTGTGATGGGACAGTTGGATGAGCGTGGCGGTCAAATCGCTATGGAAATGTACGGCGGCATTTCGGCCACCCGCGTGCATTGCGATGTGCAGACCGCCGAGTCGGTCAAGTATGTGTGCAACATCTTTCACGCGCTCAAAGTGTCCTTCGCCAATGAGGTGGGCAATATTTGCAAAGCCCATGGGGTGGATGGTCAAGAAGTAATGCGTATCTTCTGTAACGATCAGCGTCTAAATATCTCGGACAAGTATCTCAGCCCGGGTTTCGCTTTTGGCGGCTCCTGTTTGCCTAAGGACTGCCGCGCTATGATCTATCGCGCGCAGGAACGCGACGTGGAAACTCCGCTACTGCGCTCCATTTTGGAGAGCAACGAACTGCAGATTGAGCGGGCCATTCGGATGGTCAAGCAATCTGGCAAGCAGAAGAAAGGGATACTCGGATTGAGCTTCAAAGCTCATACCGACGATGTCCGCGAGAGCCCGGTGATACCGCTGGTGGAAACTCTGGTCGGGCGTGGCTATGAGGTGGCGATCTACGATCCCTACGTCAAGCCGGAGGAGATCTTTGGTGCCAATGAGCTTTTTCTACGCGGTGCCTTGCCGCATTTTGCCAAGTTGATGCGGCCCGACGCACGAAGCCTGATCGCCGAGTCAGAGGTGCTAGTGATCACCAATGGTAGTCCTCACTTTAAAGACCTGTTCGCCGACGCCCTGGCTGATAAAGTCATTGTCGATCTGCATGGGCTGGCTAAGAACAAGAGCGGGAAACATGAAAACTACCACGGCATCTGCTGGTAAGCGGATCTTGATGTTGCTAGAGAATAGCGACTACCCAGGGGATGTGCGCGTGCTTCGCGAAGCGCTGTCGTTGCTAAAGTTTGGATATAGCGTAAGCATTATAGCCCCGCGAGACGGCGACGAAGCACTGTATGAACTCAACCAAGGTGTGCACGTCTATCGCTACCCGCGGCCGCGCCAAGGGGAGAGTGGAGTGGGGTACTTGTGGGAGTACAGCGCCTCATTGTTTTGGACGTTTTGGCTAACGCTGTGGGTGCTGCTGCGCCGCGGCTTTGACGTCATCCACTCGCACAGCCCGCCGGATTTGTATGTGCTGATCGCCCTGTGCTATTGGCCGCTGGGCAAGAAGTTTGTTTTCGACCACCACGACATTTCTCCCGAGATGTACATTGCTCGGTTTCAGGGTGAAGGCAATCCGTGGGTCGTTCGCGGGCTGACCTTTTTCGAAGGCATGTCTTGTCGATATGCCACGCATGTGATCACGGTCAACGAGTCCTATCGGCAACTGGTGCTGCAGCGACATAGGCTTTCCACGTCGAAGATCACCGTCGTCCGCAACGGTCCGAGCCTTGAGAGTCTGTATCTAGTCGAGCCGGATGCCGATATCGTGGCCCGCGGGCAAGTGGTGCTAGGCTACGTGGGAGTGATGGGATTTCAGGACGGTATCGATTCGCTCATTCGCGCATTGCACAAGCTCAAGTTTGAACTGGGGCGAAGCGACTTTTACTGTATTTTGATCGGCAAGGGTTCGTCGCTTGAGAGCCTCAAGACGCTGACTCGCGAGCTGCAGCTCGAAGAGAACGTGCTGTTTACCGGCTTTGTATCGCACGCAGACCTTCTGAAGTACTTGTCGACAACCGATATCTGTATGGCACCCGATCCGTTCAATCCGTTCAATGACCGGTCAACGATGATCAAGGTCATGGAGTACATGACGCTGGCTAAACCGATTGTGGCCTACCGCTTGGTTGAACATCAGGTAACCGCTCAGTCAGCAGCGCTGTATGCAGATGTAAACGATGAGCTGGACTTTGCGCGGAAGATCGAAACGCTGATGGACGATCCGGACCTGCGCCGAAAGATGGGGGAGCTGGGCCGCAGGCGAGTTGAAGATGGTTTGTCATGGCCGCATCAGGAGGGGAATCTACGGAGCGTCTACGACCAGGTTTTTAGTAGAGGGGTGTAGCCGTTGGGTATGCGTCGTCAAGCTGCAACCTCGGCTGGGGAGCTCGAAACACGTTTTGCGTTCTCGGGCCGCATGGGGGATTTGTTGCATGGATACTTCATGGCCGATTCGGCCAACTGGAGATTGTCCGCCAAGTTCCAGCTCTACTATCGGTTGCGTCGCTGGATCCCGTTGGTGTTGCGACAGCGCATGCAGCAGAGTCGCAATGGCCGCCTGCCAGTGGGCGACGCTTGGTATTGTCAACACGATTTCTTGCAGGCTTGGCAGCAGGCGTTGGAGGCGGAGCTCGCTGACGATCCGGCTTTAATCATGCACCCCTGGCCGAGCGGCTACACCCACGCAGCGATCGTGACCCACGATGTCGAGACTCGCGAGGGCGTTGCGCGCGTCGACCGTCTAGCGCGCACCGAGGAGCAGCTCGGAATTCGTTCAGCTTGGTATTTTGTGCCGGTCAAGTACAAGATCGACGCGGGACTGCTGGACGACCTGCGGGCACGTGGTCACGAAGTTGGCGTGCATGGTCTGAATCACGATGGGCAACTGTTTGCATCGCGAGGAATATTCCGGCGTCGCGTGACGCGCATCAATGACGTGGCTCGGAGGTGGCAGGCGAACGGTTTTCGCTCGCCAATGATGCATCGACAGTTGCAATGGATGCAGATGCTGGAATTTGATTATGACTCGAGCTGCTTCGATATCGATCCCTTTCAAGCCATGCCAGGTGGCGTCGGTGGGGTATGGCCCTTCATCGCCGGTCGGCTGGTAGAATTGCCGTGCACGCTGCCGCAGGACCACACGTTGTTTGTCACACTCAAGTGCGACTCGGCCGATATTTGGCGGCGCAAGATCGATTTGATTCGGCGACTGCGTGGCATGATCATGTGCATCGTGCATCCGGATTACTTAACCACCGCCCGGCACTGGGACTTGTATCGCGAACTGCTCGAGGCGATGTTTGAGGGGCAGGGGGGGTGGCGCTGTCTGCCGCACCAAGCGGCAAGTTGGTGGCGCGACCGCGATCGGTCGTGGGTGATAGGTAGTGGCGGCGGCGATATTTCATCTGCCAGCATCGCCGGCCCTGCCGAAAAGCTCGGCCGGGTTGCCTCGCTAGCTGACCTATTTCAAGTCGATTAGCGTTATGCTTTAGGACTGCGCGTTGGGCGATGGTATAGCCAGCTAGTGCCTCCTGCATCGCGGCGGTGGCCAGTCGCGGTCGCCAGGTTGGCACACTGCGCGCCCTGGGTTTTCCGCGGCGTGCTGTGCTGGCCTCGTTTATGCTTGCCCCAGCTAGCTCGCCCTATCCAAACGGGGCCTGAGCACCGAATGGCACATAAAGTGCTGCTCACATAAAGTGCTGCTGAAGCTTGAGGGGGTGCACGACAGCTCTTGTTGGTAGAGATGCTGTGTGCAGATCCTAAAATGCAGATACTGAAATATGCACTCAACTCTCTCACAAAGGTGATTGAAAATGGATACTCTGCTACTGCTCGGACAGCTCGGCACATTCTCCCTGCTGGGCTTAATCGTGTTAGTGCTCGACATCGTAGCTATTGCGAGCGTGGTCATGGGGGGCGGTTCGCTAGGTCACAAACTGTTGTGGATACTTCTGATTGTGCTGCTGCCGATCGTGGGCATGATTCTCTATTTCATCTTCGGCAAGGGGACAGCTACAGCGTCCGGCTGAGCTGAAACTAGGCGCCTAGAGTGAGCTAGCACAGCAATGTTGAGCTAGCAAAGAGAGATGGGAAATTGCAGTGCAGGCCGCCGGGTCGCTGCGCAAGCACTCTCCCCAAGGGACTCGCTTTCAGGTATCCTGACACATGGAATAGCTTAATTCACTTACTCTCGCGAATGATAAGACACTAGCTAATGAAGACTGCAATTGTTTCGCTGTTGGTTCTGATTTGCACCGCGACCGTGGGCTGCAAACAATCGACTCCGACCGCTCCCACCGGCTCTACGTCGGCGGGCACGACAGACACCCACGATCATGACCACAGCCACGATCACGGTCCTCATGGCGGGCACGTGGTCCACCTTGAGCCGACCGGTAGCCATGCCGAGTGGGCTCACGATGACGACGTGCATTTGGTGACCGTCTATCTGGATGATTTCGACGCCGCCAGCGTGGCCTCGGTCAAGTTCACCGCCAAGATTGGTGACCAGACTGAAGAGTTTCCGCTTGAGAGCAGCGATGGAACTTGGAGCATCACTAGCCAGGAGTTGCTAACGCACATCAATATGAAGGATGCTGCCGAAGTCAATTTGGTCATCGTCGACGATAGTGGCGTGCACACCGCCAAGATCGAAGCTCACGAGCACCATCACCACTAAGTGTAGAACAATTGTCTCAACTGTTTTGTAACACAGTTTAAAACAATTGTTCCAATTGTTAAGAAACTGCACTGTTGGGTCGGGCTATCGCTCGACCCATACGCGTAGCTTCGACCTCTGGAGGAATTGCATTAATGCCACTGGGCCTGAGCACGATGACGGTAGTGTGGCCCGACGCTCCGCGTCGGTCAGTCTGAAATCCGCAGGCCGCGACTATTCGAATGGGTGGA
>JBEBXX010000085.1:0-7316 GCA_040391435.1 Aureliella helgolandensis
ATGTTGGATGTTGGATGTTGGATGTTGGATGCCGTAACTGCGCTGCGCTTGTTACGAGCCTACCGATTCACTCGCCAGTGATGCAGTAAAGTCTGGTGAGCGTTCTCAAGAGCAGTTTGCCGTCCGCGATGCTCGGCGTGGCAATGCACAGTTCGTCGAGCGGGTTAGTGGCGAGCAATTCGAAATGGTCGCCCGCTTTTACAACGTAAGTATTGCCGTCCTCGCTCAAGCAGAAGATTTTACCATTGTACGCCCAGGGTGAGGCAGTGAACGAACCGCCTTGCGGAAAACGCACTTTGCCGAATATCTCCTCGCCCGTCAGAGCGTTATGGCAAGTCATAAAGCCCTGGTCATAGACCGTATACAGGTTTTCTCCATAGACGATCTGAGAGGTGTTGTAGGGTGAGCACTTGGGTTGATACCAAGCAATAAACGGATTGTCGGTGTAGTCGTCCTTGCTGGCGATCTCCCCCGCCGCTCCAGGCTTCAGAGCAAATGTGGGACGATGTGCATCGCCCACGTAGCCGGAAGACACATAGCACAGACCGTGCGCGACGAACGGGGACGGGATCACTAGGGCTGACATGTGCCCGTCGAATTCCCACAGCAGGCCTCCCGCAAGTGAATAGCCGCGGTTGCGGTTGTTGCCTGGGACCACGATCTCCGTCCTCAGCTCATTTTTCCAGACCAAGGGAGTCGCCCAAGAATGGGTTTCGTCACGTGGCGTGCGCCACAGTTCTTCACCAGTCTCAGCCGCGAAGGAAGCGATCCAAGAGTCCTCCTGGTTGTCATACACGACGAATACTTGACCGTCGTGAACCACCGGAGATGCGGCTGCGCCGTAGTCCATGTTGGTCTTCTTGGGATCGATCTCGTGCGCCCACAACTGCTTCCCGTCTAGGTCGTAGCAATACAAACCCACGTCGCCAAACAGCACGTAGAGTCTCTGTCCATCGGTAGTTGGGGTCTCCGCAGCGTAGGAGCTCTTGGGATGGCGTGGTACAGTAGGGCGACCGGTATTGGCTTCGTGTTGCCAAAGCTGCTGACCGGAGGTCAGATCGAAGCAGTACACCATCCAGTGGTGGATCCCCGCCGCCGGCTCGCGAACGCCCTCACCCAGATAGAGTCCTTTGGTTGGTAGCGTGTTGGCTTCATCGGCTACGACGCTGGAGATGAACACGCGCTCACCTACGACGATAGGACTGCCCCAGCCTTGCCCAGCTAGCTCGATCGACCAAGCAACATTTTTTGTCTTGTCCCATAGCGTTGGCAGGCGAGGATCGTCGGCCACGACACCGGTCGCGTCTTCCCCTCGAAAGCGATACCAGCCGTCTGCGGACCATAGCTTTTGAGTGCAAGCCATAGCAGACACACTCAGTAGAGTTAGCAGACTCAGTCCAACGAGCTGTTTTGAATGCATGGTAAGTCCCTTCGAGGTTTTTCAGCGTGGCATCTTTTTCTGGCGTAGCATCGACGTGTGCGCAGTGTAAGCTTTTCGGATGACTAAATGAACCCATTTTATACTGCACAATCGCTCGCACCTATCTCAACCGCTGCTGGGACGCATTTCAGAAAGAGGCATTTACGAGAACAGCGGAAGAGTGCCGTAGCTACCTGCCAGTATCGGATCGGGATCCACGCGCAGCCAATCTTTGAGAATGGTGGCGTAGACGCTCCGGAAATCCACTTGGAACTTGAGGTCTCCGTCAACTAGATCGGTCAAGCTGGGGTGATCGCCCACGAATCCGGGTTGAACGCGACCGCCACACACAAACATAGGTCCTGCCGCGCCGTGGTCGGTCCCTGCACTGGCATTCTCAGCGACGCGCCGGCCGAACTCACTGAAGCTGGCCACGCACACTCGTTGGGCATGATCGTGATGCTGCAAATCTCGCATGAACGCCGCCATCGCTTCGCTCCACTGCCGCAGCAGCACCTCGTGCGAAGGGGCTTGCTGCGCATGGGTATCGAAGCCGTCATGCTGTACGTAATAGACGCTCGTGGTCAGGCCGGCGTCGATCAACTGCGCGATCGTGCGCAGCTTTTGTCCCAAAACTGAGTCGGGATACGGCACGCCCGCCTCATAACTCTGCGCCGCTTGCGTTACGCGCTGACTGGCTGCCAGTGCCGAGGATGTGCTGGACTGCACGAAGTCGAGCAGCGGATCGTTTAGCTCGGCAGCCGCTGTGGTCCGGCTAAGATTCGCAGTGAGGAACGTGCGCAATTCCTGACGATCCTGGCCACGCAATTGAAACTCAGCCAAATCGCGAATGGTGGGAACCCGCACATTCTTGGACGCCACCGCGAAGGGTTGCTGCTCAGTGCCTAAATGCAAGGCGGGGGCGTCGCCCCCTGGAGCCTTGCGCTGGTTCTCCAGCAAGCGACCCAGCCAACCATCTTCACGAACTTCATTTTTGCGGCGGCAGGTGTGCCAAATGTCCATAGCTTCAAAATGTGAACGATTGGGGTGTTCATATCCCACGCCTTGCACGACAGTCAATTGCCCGGCGTCGAACAGATCGCGAAGCCCACGCAGAGCTGGATGGAAGCCTACGTGTTCATCGCACTTGAGTACGTCTGCGGTCGCGATAGCTAACTTAGGCCGGGCTTTGCGATAGTCGTCATCGGCGTAGGGGATGACTGTATTGAGGCCATCGTTTCCTCCCGACATTTGCACGACGACCAGGATCCGCTCGCCCGCTGTCGATCCTGTCTGGGCGGCTTGAGCAAACAGACGAGGCGTGGCCGCACCGATGCCGATTGCGGTGGCACCGCCCAGCGAACTTTGAAGAAAGCGACGGCGAGTCTTGGTAGTTGAAAAATGGGTTGGCATGGTATCAGCCGAGTTGAGATTGGGGAAGTGAGATAAACGCATGCAGGAGCGAGCGGAGTGTCTGTTCGCGGTCACCTCCGCCGACTGAAAACGTTTCGCACAACTGCGTGCGGGTGGCGTCATCTAGTGGAGTGGGCAATAGACACATTTCAAAATGATCCAGCGCCTGTGCGGAGTTGTGAACATCGAAGCTCGCCAAATACTCTGTCAAGCTTTGCTGGTTAAATAGAGTTGCGTCGCTCTTTAAGATGTCAGCGACTAGGTTCGATCGACCGAGGAGCGTCGAGGAATTGATCCAGGCTCGCCCGCCGTCCCAACCCTTAACACTAGGCGGATAGAATAGGCCTTGGCCAATGGACAGTAAGCCTTGCGCGATCACTTGCGTATTGGTCGTGGCTTTTAAGCTGCGTAGCATACCGACGATTAGCTCTACAGGAGATTTGATTCTTCGGCCTACCGCGTGCGGCGAGAAGAACAGGTTGCTGTGCAGCAGCATGCTTATGGCTGGAGCCACGCATAGGTCGTGCTCTCTAAAACAGTCGGCCAGAGGTTGCAATAATTCGTCCGCTGGCTGAGGTTCGTCGGCTACAAAGTAGCGAAACCACTTGCGCGCCAAAAATCGCTCTACGTGAGGTTGCTCGAGGACGACGCGGACACCGTCCTCTCCGTCGATTAGGCCCGCTTGCTGCAAGACGGTCTTTTCGCGTGTATCCTGCTGATAAGGGTTTTTACGAAAGCGATCGTTCTTGATTTCCCAACCTGTGAAGCAGCGAGCTAGCTCCTGCACATCGCGTTCGCTGTAGTTGCCTTCGCCTAGGCAGAATAGTTCCATCAGTTCGCGCGCGAAATTCTCATTCGGATGCGCCTTGCGGTTGACGGCTGAATCCAGATAGATGAGCATCGCGGGATCTTGAGAGATCGCGTTGACCAGTTTGGAAAAGTCGCCTAAAGCGTGCTGGCGGAAGAGTTGGTTTTGTTGCCAATTTAAGCTAGCGTCGGTAACCTTCTCCGCTCCCGTAGCAAAATGGCCATGCCAAAACAGCGTCATCTTCTCAATTAGTGGATTGGGCGTAAACAGCAAGCGATAGACCCAGGCTGCGGAGAGTCGCTTAGGATCGCCGCCGGCGACCACCGTCTGCATCAACGAGTCCGCGACAGAGCGAAACTGAGGGGTTTCGTCATCTACGGCAATCAGCCCGTCGACTACTTCAGCGGGAGTTCGCGCGACGGCGTCATCTAAGGCTTGGCGCTGAACACCGAACCCAGCTCGACGAAATACGTGTGCGGCCAGTCGATGGTTCCAGGGGCGATCCGCCGATGGCTGGTAAGGCTGCCATGCCCAGTCGATATCGATGTGGTTGTTCATGGCCGTGCTGTGTGTCCCGGCTGCGAGGGTGGTGCTTTGGCTGGCGTTCAAGTCGTCCATGATTCCTGGCTTTCTGGAATTTCAATCGTCAGTTTGGACATCGATTTGGAGATTCAGTTGCAGTTGTTGGTCGGTCACATCCAGACTGAAATTGGCGCTGTTGAAGTAGCCGATGAGCCCGAGCAGTAGATCGATTTCTGCTTCGGCGGCCGGCTGGTCATGCCCCTTCTCCAGCATGTTGTTAGCCACCAATTGTGTCCGGTTGGCTTCTAGAGCTAGTCGCCCGACTTGCGCATCCACCGTAGCCAACGTGTTGGCGGCTTGAGCTGATGGAGTTTCTGTTGGCGAGCTTTCTTCTGTTGGTGAGGTTTCTAGGCGGCACAGCTCTCGAGCCAGCGCGGTTGTGCTGGACAGAATGAAATGATCTCCGACAAAGGCGACTGTCGGCGAGAAGTTGAAGTAGAGCGGGGCCTGCTGACGATCCGCCAAATTGCGGTTGGGCACGTAGGTAGCTGTATAGAGTTGAGCCGCTCCGACGCTCTCCGTCCCCAGGTCCAGCGGTGGTTGGCCGTTCTGAGCGCCGGTGACGTTGAGGAAGCCGACAAAGCTCTGAAAGACTCGCCGCAATTCCGACCGCTTGCCCTCGGCATCTTTCATGCGAAACTGCAGGGCGAAGCTGGGGAATTTCACAGCGGGTACCGGCGCATCGTCGGAGTAGGATTGAACTTTGCCAACCAGTTGAATGCCTGGCTGCATGGCACCCAGGATGTCTTCTCCAAAGTCGAGTCCTGAAAAAAAGGTTGTCAACTGCGTGTCCGCTTGTGCCATTTGCTCGAGGGCTTTATCTCCCAGCAGGTCGCTTGAGCGGAGCCACATTTGCGACAGGTCGCGATAGGTGGAGACAGCGAACAAGCGCTCGTCGACTTGCAACAAAGGCGGGGCCACCGCTGTTCCGGTCTCACCGAAGAAGTACTCGCGTGGCGACTCCCATTGGCGAGAGTGGAGCGTGGTAGCCTGCAAGCGAACTCCCTCGGTTTTTACGTCCAAGACCGCAGTGGCAAACGGAGTCTGGCGGATATTGGACAGAACTCCTCCAAAAACGAGTTCGGCAAAATAGTTATCGAGCCGCTCCCGAAAGATGTGCTTGGCCAACCCGGCACTGCGAATTGCTTCCACATCGATGTAGGCCCAGGCGGCCGGAGCAGTGGTGGCTGACGACTGCAGTTGCTTTTGAGCCTGCACAAAACGTGGGTTGGCCTGAAGCGCAGCTTGGTCTTGATCCAGGTATTGATCGATAATCGCTTTACCGAACTGAGGTTTATTGACGAGCAACAGCCATTTGTCGAAGACTACCAGCTTGGCACCGTCAGCCACGTCATGCACCGTTAGTTCGCGGTACGACGACTGATGGCTGGGTTTGCCGGCCAGCACTTGCAGTCCCAAGATAAATTCCTGCAGTTGCTCCAGGGCCCGTGGTTCGGTTGATTGGATGAGTATGGCCACGCTGCCACCGTTATCCGGCGCAACGGCGATCGTAAGGCCTCCCGCGGTGAGCGTTCGCACAGCCTCTTGCCACGGCTGCTGCATGCTCCCTTCAAAAGCAGCCACCCCCATTTGAAAACGCTTGTAAGGCGGCGACTTCAGAATTGCGGCAGCGGCAGGCGTATCGAGCAATCGCTGGCGGAGCGGATGCTGCATGATGGTTTCCACAGAATCGCCCAGCCTGGGAAACTCGGCCAATGCGACGACGCTGCTCGGTAGCAGGGCGGCGGCGGGCGGTGCGACCGGGATGCCCTCCGCTCTGACTAGGCCGGCACCAACGCACAGCAGCGCCGTGCAGGCTGTCGCGGCCAGAAAGTTCGTGAGGAGTTGAGAGCCACGACTCATAACACAGCACCTTAATGAGTAAGCGAATACGAAGCGACGCTATGATTGTATTCGCGATCCCGCTGAGGAACTTGCCGGTGGCTCGGTATTAATTTCTATTTCGCATTCACGGTGGTTGATCGCTGCGCCGATTGTGTGTCGTTGACCGCTCCGCCGATCAGTTGCTCTTCAAATATCTAAAAAGACAGTTCATACGACCAGAGCGACCTTTGTGGCACGAATCTAAAAATTTTGCAATTCTTCAGCGTAAGCACCCACGCATAAGTTTCGGCATATAATTAGCCGTTTTGGCGTTAGCCACGGTTGATTGATAAAACAGGAAACTTATGCGTGGGTGCTTATCGGTCGAGCTTTCGAAGACAACCAATGCACATCTCGCCGATCGCAACAAATGCGGCGAGATTGTCGTTATGCGTGCTGGCGGAGTGCCTGAGCAAGGTTGTGGAGTGCCTGAGCAAGGTTGCGGAGTGCCTGCGCAAGGCTGTGGAGTGACTGCGCAAGGACCGGCGGAGCGGTCCACGACAAAGCGCTGCTCAGCAGCGCGTCGTCTTGCGCTTCGGAGCCGTCTGTGCACCACGGCGGCTCTTGAGAATGTAGCTGGCGGCATCGGGAACCTTGCAACTCGTGTCGCCCATGTCGACCGTGACCACTCCCAATTTTTCAGCCGTAGTCAGCGCTTTGTCAGCTAGCGGCGCCACGTAGGTTCCAACGCTAATTACGAAGTTGTTCATACTGTAGCGGACGCGATCGGGCGAACTGGAGAGTTGTAAAACAACTCGATCGAGCAATGCCGAATAGGTATCGACGGGCAGATGCTCATCCGCCACCGTTGCAGCCACGGACGAAAGTGTGGACCAGCCGGCTATGGCGACGAGTTGCTTTTTGGAGTCAATCCATTTGCAAGCGATGGGCACCGCCTGCGGGTGTTCAGCGGCAACCCAGGGGACCGTCGACCCGGCGATCATGTGCCATGTAGCGCCGTTGGCCCACTGATCGAGCTGGCGTTTGGTCATCTTCGACCCATCGGCGATCAATCCAGCCAGATACATCGCATCAGAATTTTTGGTGGCGAAGAGCTCGAGGGCGAGCCTCTGCTCTCCCTTCAGCTTTTTCTGAAACGGTTTGAGATCGCCGACTCGAACCCCAAAAACCGGCTCCTGAGCTCCGTGGCGAAGGTAGGTCTGCTTGGTCTGGGCGGTGGCGACTGAGGCCAGCTCGTTCATGATTTCA
>JBEBXX010000086.1:0-7256 GCA_040391435.1 Aureliella helgolandensis
GGAATGTTGCTGGCTGGACCTCATTCAAGAATTAAGACCGTAGAATCGAAGGGGCTGCCATGCGCATAGTCTTTATCGGGCCACCCGGCGCTGGCAAAGGAACCCAATGCAAGCGGTTGGTCGAATGGCTGGGAATCCCGCAGTTGTCGACCGGGGAGATGCTCCGCGAAGTTAAAAGCCAGGATACGGCGTTGGCGCGCTGGGTAGCGCGGCATCTTGACGCCGGGGAACTGGCGCCTGATCACTTGGTGATGAGGATCGTCGCACAGCGCTTGAGCCAACCCGACTGCGAGTCCGGCTGCCTGTTTGACGGCTTCCCGCGAACGATCGTGCAGGCTCAGTTGTTGGACGAACACTTCTCGCGCAGTACGCGCAAGCTCGACCTAGTGCTCGACTTGCATGTGGCACAGGAGGAGCTGGTGAAGCGACTGCTCAAACGGTCGGAGTTGGAGGATCGCGGCGACGACAATTACGACACGATCAAGGCGCGCATTCGCGTTTTCGAAACGCAGACGGCACCGCTGCTGGACTACTACCGCAAGCGCGGGCTGTTGGTGACGATCGACGGCATGCAAACGCCCGAAGCCGTCTCTGAGCAGATTCGCGAGACGGTGGTCTCCCACGCTAAATCAGTGCATTAGACATTAGTTACGGCTTGTCAATCGGTGGCTAGTTGTTATAAAATGCGGGTCCAATATTTTAAAATACCTGCGTTCGCTTGCCCCGTTTTTGTCGCAAGCTGTGTACAGTTAAGAACTTACGATCATTTTTTAAGGAGCTCTCCGTGCCGCGTTTACTCGGTGTGGACATACCCAACGACAAAAAGGTGACCATTGCGCTGACTTATCTCTACGGAGTGGGTCCGCTGGTGGCGCGCGAGGTATGCGTCAAGAACAATATCGACGGGGACAAGCCTGCCCGTGACCTGGACGAAGACGAGCTTAGCCGTCTATCGACCATGCTCGAACGCGACTACACGGTCGAAGGCCCGCTGCGTCGCTTGATGTCTCAGAACATCAACCGTTTGCGCGAGATCAAATGCTACCGCGGCTTGCGGCACCGCATGAGCCTGCCCGTTCGCGGCCAGCGCACTCGCACCAACGCGCGAACCCGCAAGGGCCCGCGCAAGACCGTGGCCGGTAAGAAGGGCGTCAAGGATCTGCGCTAAGCGGCGTGATCCAGGGCTTGTCGCTGCTGAGTTTGCTAACGACATATTTACATTCATAGTATTTTGGCTGAAGAGGTTTTCCAGTGGCGAAAGTTAAACGTCGCAAGGCGCGTCGCAATGTTACCGTTGCCGTGGCGCATATCCGCTCTACGTTCAACAACACAACGGTCACCATTACCGACACCAAGGGTGATACCTTGTGCTGGGCGAGCTCCGGTACGTGCGGATTCAAGGGGAGCCGCAAAAGCACTCCCTTTGCAGGCCAAGTTGCCGCCCAGCAAGCCGCCGAAAAGGCAGCCAAGTATGGTGTCAAGGAGATCGAGGTGCGGGTCAAGGGGCCAGGCTCCGGCCGAGAAAGTGCCATCACTGCTCTGCAAACGGCGGGGATGACGGTCAAGTTGATCGAGGATGTGACCCCCATTCCGCATAACGGTTGCCGCCCGCGCAAGCGCCGCCGCGTGTAAGCCGCGCAGGCCTCGCCGCGTGTAATTGACAGCCACGGATGGGCTTCACTTCGATCAACCTCACTCCATCTATATGTGATCCATACTATGAGTACGCATGTCAAATGGCGCGGTCTGGAGCTTCCCAGCGCTGTGCATCCCGACACCCATACTTTGTCGCCCACCTACGGCAAGTTCATCGCTGAGCCGTTTGAACGCGGCTTCGGTACGACCGTGGGCAATAGCCTGCGGCGCGTGCTGCTGTCGAGCCTTGAAGGGAGCGCCATTACGCAGATCAAAATCCGCGGCGCGCAGCATGAGTTTACCACGCTTCCGGGCATCCTCGAGGATGTCACGGATATCGTGCTGAACGTCAAGTCGCTGATCGTCAAGAACCATAGCGATTCGACCCGCGTGATCACGGTGGAGCGCAACACGGCCGGTGTTATCTCCGGTGCGGATGTCGAGACCGATGCCGACGTGGAAGTCATCAACAAGCACCAGATTCTAGCCACGCTGACCGAGGATGTCTCGTTCACGATGGAAATGGTCGTGGAGAATGGCCGCGGCTATGTTCCCGCCTCCGAGCACAGCTCGCGCGACCACGAGATCGGCATCATCCCTATCGACGCAGTATTCAGCCCTGTGGTGCGCGTCCGCTACGAAGTGGAAGAGACGCGGGTTGGTCAGAAGACCAACTACGACAAGCTCGCCCTGGAGATTTGGACCGACGGTTCCATTGGGCCAGAGATGGCTTTGGTTGAGTCGGCCAAGATCTTCCGCAAGCACCTCAACCCGTTTGTGCAGTACAACGAAATCGGCCGCCAAGTACACGCTACTGCTCGCGGTGGCCCAGGATCGGCAGAGGCGCAGTTGGAAGCCAAACTCAACATGCAAGTCGCCGACTTGCGATTGAGCGTTCGGGCCGGCAACTGTTTGGAGAGCGAGGGCATCAACGTCATTCGCGAACTGGTGCAGCGCAACGAGGATCAACTGCTGGAGATCCGCAATTTTGGCGAGACAACGCTGACCGAAGTGCGTGACAAGTTGGCCACGCTGGGACTGCACCTTGGCATGCGTTTGCCATCCACGCACACACTGCGTTAATACGACATAACTTACACGCTGTCAGCAGACGGCCTTTTTATTGGTAACGGTATTTTATCATGCGTCACAGAAGACACGGTCGAACCTTAGGTCGCGCCCCGAGCCACCGTCGCGCGCTCTTGCGTAATCTAGCATCCGCGCTATTCATCACCGAACGTCCCGACTCCGAGTTCGACGTCAATCCGGTCAAGGTCAAGGGTCGTATTATTACGACGGTCGCCAAGGCCAAGGAAGTCCGGCCGATGGTTGAGAAGTGCATCACTATCGCCAAGAAAGGCGTTGCGGCTGAACGCGAGGCTGCGCAGTTTGGAACAGATGCCGAGCGCAACAGCAGCGCTTGGAAAGAATGGCGCGAAGGGCCAAAC
Organism: Aureliella helgolandensis; assembly: GCA_040391435.1. GTDB lineage: Bacteria > Planctomycetota > Planctomycetia > Pirellulales > Pirellulaceae > Aureliella > Aureliella helgolandensis_A. The sequence continues at coordinate 3,084 of JBEBXX010000086.1, forward strand.
CACGCCAAGTGGATGCAAGCCATGGCTCCTGCCGTATTCGCTCGTCGACGACTGATCCAGATCCTGTGCGATAAGCAAGCCGTGCAGATTCTATTTAACGATTTGGCGCATCGTTTTGAGGATCGACCCGGCGGCTATACGCGCATCATGCGTTTGGCTACGCCGCGTTTGGGCGACGCAGGGCCGCGTGCGATCCTGGAATTCGTGGGACGCAATGACCGTGTTGTCACTCGCAGCCCCAAGCCCGAGTTTGCGGTGGAAGAGAACGTCGGCGATCGAGCCGACAAGCCCGCCGCAGTCGAGCCGGCGGCGTCCGACTCTGCTCCGATCGGCGACTCCACCAACGCCGCCCCAGGTAGTGATTCAAGCGGCACTTAGGCTGCCGTTCTTTCAGTAGCATTCAGCGGAACATTTTACGAGTAGAAATCATGGCCAAGGGCAAGAAGAAGAAAGAAATCATCCACTTAGTCTGTGAAGAGAGTGGAGAGTATAACTACACCCTGCGGCGCAGAACGGGTGGTGAAAAATTGCGACTGATGAAGTTCTGTCCGCGTCTGCGAAAGCACACGGTCCACGTAGAGAAGAAGAAGTAGGCGTCTATCTCCGTTTGCTTTCGTCTCTGTCGGTACGAAAGTGCGGAGCACGTGCGGTGCACGGTTGTCGTCAGGGCATCCTGCGCCGCATAGACCGCGCCATTTTCTAGCCACTCAACACTCCAACTCGCCAGCACGCCGCCAGCTGTCCACTGCGGCGACTCTTAGCCGCTATAAAATTCTTTGGCACGCAGCCCTCGAGTGGGGTTTCTGTTTGGTCGTAGGTGGTGGAATAATGGACGTGACGGATCTTCTCAAGTACGTGCTGCTGGTGATTTTCCTACTGATCGTCCTAGCGCTGGTTTGGATGCTGCGCGATGGATTCACCGTAAGACAAAGCGGTAGTTTCTGGTAGAACCCGCTTGTCCCCTAGCGTTAAAGGGATTGTGAAATGCTACGGTCACGCATGCTTCCGCGCGGACTAAACATTGAAGCGTTGGAATGCCGTCGCTTGCTGGCTTTCGACCCAAGTGGTGGAGAGCAGGAGCTGCTGCAGTTGGTCAACCGCTTTCGGACGGATCCGCAGGGCGAGTTCTCTAGACTGATCGCGACCACGTCGCCTTTGATCGCCCGGGATCCGGTGTTGCAACTCGATCTCGACTATGCCCAGGTCAATGGCAGCGCGCTGCAAGCGCAGTTGGCTGGCATGCAACCGGTACCGCCGGTCGCGTGGAACGAGGCGATCAGCAGTTTTGCCGCCGCGCATAATGCCAGGATGATTGCGTCCAGCCCTCCACAACAGTTCCACTCGAACTCTCTGGAGCGTCGCAACGCGCTGATCAATGCGGGGGTCAACCTGCGTATTGCCGCCGGCGAGAAGATCACTGCGGAAAACGTTTTCGGCTTTGGCAAATCGATTCTGCACACGTTTGCTGCCTTCGTGATCGACTGGGAGCGTGGCGGGCCCAACGGAATGCGCAGCGATTTGGGGCATCGCCTGGCGATTAGCAACGCAGACTTCGAGCAGGTCGGGCAAGCTGTCAGTCCATTTGCTGGGGCCGGCTTCGGTCCACAAGTCACCACTCAGGTGTTCGCCAATATCGAGAGCCCCGGAGCGATGGTCGTGGGAGCCGTTTTTGAAGACCGCAACTTCAGCAGATGGTACGAAGCCGGCGAAGGGCTGGGCAACGTGCAGATTGTTTTTAGTGGTGCGGCGGGAACTTTTTCTACTCAGTCGCTCGGTGCGGGAGGCTATCAAGTTGCCTTGCCGGCTGGCACTTACAGCGCGACCGCCACGGGCGGAGGCATGAGGCATGCCGTGGTACTCAATGATGTGACCGTTGGCACTACCAACGTTTGGAAAAATATCCTCTACGATCCTAGCCTGCCTCCGCCGGACCGGCTGGAACCTAACGATACATTCGGTACGGCCACATTGCTGGACGGCAATAAACAACTGCTGGATGGTCTATCCGTTCACACTAGTAGCGATGTGGATTACTTTCGACTGACTTCAAAAGGGACCGGAGCGGCCAAGTTGACCCTCGACTTTCAGCAAGCCGCAGGAAACCTGGAATTGAGACTATTCAATGCAGACGGAGCGGCGCTGGCCAGTTCGACTTCGACAGCCGCCGGCGCGGAGATAGTAGCTAGTCTGCAGCGCGATACGCTCTACTATATTCAAGTGCTGGGAAGCGGCGGCGCAAAGAACGACACTTACAAACTGAGCGTCGATCCGCCTGCGCCGGCAGCCCCCATTGCCGAGCGCGATTGGAGCAATGCCAGCTCGCTCTCACCAACCACGACGATCGCCGACCTGCTCGCCAAGGACCGCGACGCTGACGGCGATCGGAGCAAGCTTGTCGTTAACCTGTCTCCGGGGACTCCTCCTGCGTTTTCGCTCAACGGTAGCACGTTGAATTACACCGCCCCGGACGGCTATGGCGGAGTGCACCGGGCAACCTACACCGTTACCGACGATCAAGGCTTGACCTCTGCGCCGGGCGTCATAGAAATTTTTGTGGTCAACTTTGCCGCCGATCGCCCCTGGCACAACGCCGCGTTTGCCGTTGACGTCAATGCTGACGGGCTGGTCACGCCCCAAGATGCACTGACAATCATTAATGAGATCAATTTGCGCAAGGCCCGCGTGCTTCCCGTCGCTGGCGATAGCATCTTCGATATGTTTGGATTCTTGGATGCTTATCCCGACGGGCTGCTGACTCCGCAGGACGCGCTGACGGTAATCAATCATCTCAATGCATCCAGACAGGGCAGCGGCGAAGGGGAGCAGTTCAAATCGCCCGCGCCTGTTGCTGACCTCGTGCCACACGCGGCTGCGACCGCGGCCGCAGCCGCAGATCACGATGTAGCTTTGGTGGCTTTGTATGGCACCCCAGCTAACTACGAGGTGTCGACCGAGCGCCGTCGACAAACTTCGCAGGAACTCACTTGGGCCGACCAGCCGGCCAGTTTTTAAGCCAAGCTTTCCGCGTCCGAAGCTATGGCAACTACCGCCTTGTGCCGCGACGCGCGAAGCCCACGCACACGCCGATTAGACTCACCAGCGTCAGCAGTGGACCCAGCCATGGTGTGCGCGTGAATTGAGTTGAACCGGGCAGTAGGGAGGCTTGGGTGACCAGCACTCCCTCCTGCTGTAACGGCAGGCGATCGACGATTTCGCCGACGGGCGAGATACTGCAAGTCTCACCGGTAGCCGCGCATCGCAACATGAATTTGCGGCACTCCACAGCCCGCAACTGAGCCAGCAAGCGATGCTGCGTGAGCGTATAGGGATTCTCAAAGGCCGAGCCGTTGATTAACGAGATCAAAATGTTGACTCGGTTGTTGGTCATCTCTAAGGTTGCCTGCGGGACCATATCTTCATAACACAACAAAGCGCCCATTTGAGCCATTGTGGTTTGGCTGCAGATGGGCGTAGCGCTGCCACCTGGCTCAACGTGCTCTTGCATATCGAACAGTTCGGCCATTCCCGGCACGGTCCCTTCGCCCGGTACGTATTCGCCGAAAGGCATCAAGAACCGCTTGTGATACCGCCCGGTAATGCGTTCCTGGGGGCTGACCAACATAGCCGTCACGTGCACTTGCTGTGGGTCTTCTGGATCGCCGACGTAACACTTGCCACCGAGCAGCAGTTCGCATGAGGGCTTGGGCCAAGGCTGCATGCCCCGATTGGGCATGCGCGAGCGGCTAAAGACCTCCTCTTCATCGTCCAGTGCGTCGAGTCCCAGCTCATAGTCCCCGCCGCTCGATTCTGGCCAGCACACGATGTCTACTTGTCCAGCCACCTGGCGCGTCACGGCTTGCAGATGCTCTGTACTCCAGGTGTAACTTGGGTCGACTTGCACGAGTGCAAAGCGGACTTTCTCCGCAGCGTCGATACGCTGCTTCCACAGCCACAACGACCAACTTCCGAACAGTCCGTTGAGCACCAATAGCCCGGCTCCAAACACAACCGAGCGGCGCAGGGCTTGGCTGCTGTGAGCAGGCTCGGGAAGATTGGCTTGCGTCACCTGCCTGCGGCGAGGGCGGAAATGTGCCAGCAGAGCTGCTGTGAAGAAGATGATCAACCCGGCGTGGGCAAAGGCAATCAGCGTCGTCCAACCCGCCCCGAAAATGG
>JBEBXX010000087.1:0-7249 GCA_040391435.1 Aureliella helgolandensis
CGCTTCGATCATGGCGACGCCGATGCGGTCCTTGACGCTATTGAGCGGTTGGAAGAACTCGCATTTCGCGAATACAGTTGCACCGCCTGCAGGGATCATGCGGTTGATTTGGATCATGGGGGTGTCGCCGATGGCTTTGGCGGCGCTGGCGTAGACTTTTCCTCGAGGCATCGCAGTTCTATCCTGTTCGCTTGGGTGACTAAGGCTTAAGCTCAAAATGTGCTTTTAGCATACTATAAAAGAAAAGCCATCGGAATCCGATGGCTTGCTTAAACTCAGTCTTCGCGCCCAGTCGCTTAGGCGGCTTGCTTGGTGCGGACGATCAATCCGTTCATGCGACTTTTCAGACGGGCTGCTTTGTTGGCGTGGATGACACCCTTGGAAGCTGCTTTGTCGAGCAGGATGGTTGCGGCTCGCGACAGCGTAGCGGCTTCGTCGAGCTGATTGGCGGCTACGGCTTCGCGGAATCTGCGAAGCGAATTGCGTAGGCGAGTCTTCTGAGCTCGGTTGCGATCGCGGCGGACGAAGCTCTGACGCAATCGTTTTTTAGCGCCTTTGGTATTTGGCATATAGACTATCTCTTACACAAGCTAACAATATCGAATAGACCGGAACCTGCTCCGGTCAGCACTGACAGCGATGGGGGCGGAAAACGGTGCATGGTGAGCTACCTGCGCATGGTGCTCCCCGCGACGTTTCGCCGACAATGGCTTATCATGCCGCAACGGCCTGATTTTGTCCAGCCATATTTCCCCGGAAAACAGTCGATATATCATGAAAGCAGCGAGGACACGCACTGGCGTCGGCCAGGTATATTTGGTAGGGGCTGGCCCAGGCGATCCAGGCCTAGTGACCGTGCGTGGTCGGCAGTGCTTGGAAATGGCCGATACGGTGCTCTACGACGGACTGGCCAACCCGCAAATATTGCAGTGGGCTCCCCAGGCGACCTGTATCAGCGTGGGAAAACACGGGCAAACACCCATCTGGACCCAGACCGCGATCAACGCTCGACTGCTCGAGTTGGCTCGACAGGGCCAGCGCGTGGTGCGGCTCAAAGGGGGCGACCCGGCTGTCTTCGCACGTACCGCCGAGGAGCTGGATGTGCTATCTGCCGCGGATATCCCCTTCGAAGTGGTCCCCGGAATTACCGCCGCCCTGGCTGCGGCCAGCTACGTGGGGATTCCGATCACTCACCGTAGTCACGCCTCTGCGGTGGCCTTCGTAACCGGGCAGCAGCAGACTGACGCGCCTCCCCAAGATATCGACTGGCAGGCCCTAGCGCACTTTCCCGGCACGCTGGTGTTCTACATGGGAGTCACCACGGCAGAGCAATGGACCAGCCAACTTATTGCCGCCGGTAAAGATCCGCAAACCCCCGCAGCCATCGTGCGCCGCTGCACGTGGAGCGATCAAAGCGTCATTCGCTGCCAACTTTCTGAAGTGGTCCAGCAATTCAACCAAGGTGCCAAGCTGCGGCCGCCCGTGATTGTGATCGTCGGCGCAGTAGCCTCGCTGGGCGCGAATTTCGATTGGTTTACCCAGCGCCCACTGCACGGCTGTGGTGTACTGGTGACTCGGGCTGTCGAGCAATTGAGCGAGTGGGTCGAGCCGCTGCGGCAAGCTGGCGCGGAGGTATACACCCAGAGCGTAATAGAAGTCCTGCCCCCGAGCGACTGGAGTGGTGTCGACGCTGCTATCGATGCGCTGCGCGGCGGGCGCGCAAGCGGGATCACCTTTTCCAGTGCCAACGGCGTCAAGGGTTTCTTTGATCGCCTGCGGGCTCGGCAATTTGACTCGCGGCTTCTATCGGGAACTACCGTCGCTGCCGTGGGCCCAGCCACGGCTGAGAGATTGCTCGATTATGGGCTGCAGGCCGACGTGATGCCGACCAGTGAGCAGACATTTAGCGCGGCGGGATTGCTCGAGGCGCTTCCATCCTCATTGTCAGGCCAGCGCTGGATCGTGACTTCTACCACTCGCAGCGCCGACACGCTGGCTTGCGGCGTCCAGCAGCGTGGCGGCGAGGTGCTGTCCGCGCTGTGCTATGAAACGCGGCGCGTCGCACAACTGGCCCCGCACATCGCCAGCGCGCTGCAGGCCGGGCGCATACAGGTGGCCACCGTAAGCAGTGGCTTTATAGCTGAAGCGGCCGCCGAACTGCTTGCCCCTCATCGCGACTTAGTGCAGCCGGTGAGCATCAGCGCGGCCGTCAGTCGGCGTTTGCAAGAACTTGGCTGGCCGGCGGTAGCACAGGCCGACGAATACTCGCTGGACGGCATGCGCCAAGCCATCGAGCAGTGGTGGCAAAGTCGTTGATGGCAAGCCTAGCTGGGGAATTTAAGTACCCACGCATAAGCTTCGGCATACAATTAGCCGGTTTGGCGTTAGCCACGGTTGATTGATAAAACAGGAAACTTATGCGTGGGTGCTCATTGAGTGAACTTCAAAAGATGTGCCAGTGCAACGACTGGCGTCACCGCGCTAGATTCGCAACCTGGGAGATAACTTCCGATGAAGACATTGATGTTGATGCGGCATGCCAAAAGCGACTGGAAGCAGCCAGGGTTGTCCGATCACGACCGACCGCTGAATATGCGTGGTCGCGCGGCCGCCTCATTCATGGCGCAATACCTGCAGCAGGAGCAGGCCCACATCGATGCGATTCTGGCTAGCTCCGCCGTGCGCGTTCAGCAAACCATCGCCCTCATGCAGAGCCACTGGGAGGAGCCCGTCGAAACGTTGACCTCGCGAGAGCTCTATCTGTCTTCACCGCAGCAAATGGTGCAAGCCCTGCGCGGCTTGCACGCTGCATGGAACGATGTCTTGCTGGTGGCACACAACCCAGGCCTAGCCGGACTGGTCAGCCACTGGAGTGGCGGCGTTATCGAAATGCCTACAGCCGCCATCGCGGTTTTTGAATGCGCTAATGACAATTGGCAGGCTCTATCGCTTGACAGCGACATGAAATTGGTTGCCTACTGGAAACCACGCGATTTGATGTAGCCGACAGCCACATTCTGCATAGTCTCATTGGAACCAAACATCACCCCATAGCCTGGGCGCTCACGCCCGCGTGCTCAATCATCGAGGACTCCTACATGCCGAGCTTAACGGAACACGCCATCGGCCCGGAATTGCATGGCGAAATACAGCGCTGGTCCGCAGAGGGCAGTGCTCTGCTGGAGCTAAGCGCAACTGCGCCGGCAGCAGAGATTGTCCGCAGTATAGATGAATTCGTTTTTGCTTGGCAAAAGGGGCAGCGCCCACCCCTCGGCCCAGATCAAGATTTATCGGTCATCCTGGGCAGCTTGTGGGGACAACAGTTGGTGCGCGAGCTGCGATGGCAATGGGCGGCAGTGTCGTTTAACGATGGTTCGGATACCAATGCCGTGGGTGTGTTTTCACCGGATCGATCGCTGGCTATCTATCCTTTCCATTTTGTCTTCGGCTGCATCGACGATAGCTGCCCCGTTACGGTCTTGCTCGCCTATAACTTGCTAATGGACGGCAGTCGCATTCCAGCGCTGCCAGAAAACGGCTATGAAAACGTAATGGACAACGTGCATCACCTCGTTCCTCGCCAATAGTGTGGCCCGACGCTCCGCGTCGGCACTCCCCTCAGCACTCCCCTCAACACTGCATTTGATCTCCCATTCCCATAATTCGGAATTGAAACGGGCGGACCTTCGCGCACATCTCGCCCACTGCGGTAGCGTGTGATTGGGTCAGCAGCTCGCAGATGTCGTGGGCTAGGTTGCCGCGATAGGCGGACGCCATGGCCAGCAGCGAGGACGTACAGCGCGCATTGACTTCGATGACTGTCCAAGATTGCTGGCTAGGGTCGAACAGTAGGTCGACACCAACAGGGCCAAAAGCGCCGGGGCCCAGCGCGTCTAAGGCAGCCTCTAGGAGGTCGCGGGGTGCGGCCTGAGGAAGATCGGCGCTGGGATAGGTGCAGCCGATATACGGCGGCGGCGATTTGTCGCGCTCACTCGCCGGTGCGCGGTCCAGCGATGGCTTGCTGAGCGACGGCTTGCTGAGCGACGGCTTACTGAGCGATGGCGGATGTGCGAAGTCTTGGCTGACCAGCGGCAGCCAGTGACGCTCACCTTGAGCATCGACGATCGCCGTGCAGCTTGCCGAGTGCCCGGGCAGCCAGGGCTGGACCAGCCACGCCTGTGTTGCATCTGCCATCCCCCGGAGCACTTGCTTGCCTGTGGCCAGTCTCTGCTGCGCGCCTCCCGCCCCGCAGGCTGGCTTGATAATCCACTGCGGCTCTGATCGGCATCTTCCGGCCAAACTGGCTCGCGACGCAGTTTTTGCAATCCAGCCAGAATCGACATCTGACAAGGCAATCGTCGACGGATGCGAGATACCTGCGACCTTCAAGGCATCGGCCGTTAGACGCTTATCGGTGCAATTGTTTAGGAACTCGCCGTAACAATTCAGCAACGCATGTCCCTCGCCTTGCAAACGCTGCAGGACGCGTGGCAACACGCCGTCGATCTCGGGAGCAATAATCCACGCGTACTCACATTTCAGAGCCAGGGCTGACCAGTGGCGTAGAACCGCATCGAAAGAAGTCGCCGCGGTGGACGACAAGTCGGCGCTATGGGGCAGTTCTAATAAGTTCGCCTCGTGGAGGATCCGGCGGTCCACTGCGGTATGCACCTCGAGGCGCGCATCGGCTAGGCCCGTGACCAACTGCCTGAGCATCTGCCAGCCTTCGCTCGTTAGGCTTGGGCCTGCCTGATCAGTGGCGGTGCCCAGCAGCCCGCCTCCACAACTCCACTCCAAAATGGCAATCTTCATAACTGACCAGTTAACTTGAACAATAGTGCGGGTATAGCCGATTAAAGGATGCGGTGGATTGCATTGCACGGCACCGAGTTTTTGGGGCGTAGGGATTTTGCAAGCAGCCAGGGTGTGCCCTCGCCACCAACCGATGTTCCACGAAAGGTTCGCTGTATGGAAGATGCGCATTTGCTGACAGTTCGCCTGGAATCGTACCTCGCACAACTATCCCAGGTCAATCGTCGCTGGTCCGAGTGGCTCGGGGGAAATGAACTGGCCGCGGTCCGCAACGAACACCGGCCAATACAAGCATTGGAGCCTGAGGCAGAGCTGCTCTTCCAGGAGCTCAAGCAGATGATTGCCGGTCGTCAACAGTTGCTCGATGACGCGCGACAGAGCGGCTGGCCACACAGTGATCTGACTGCTCTAGCGCAGCGCTTGCCGGCTTGGAGCAGTCCCGGTTTGCGAAACAGCCTCATGGCCGCGCGTCAACAACTGGCCAGTTTGCGCCGCTTGCATGTGGCGACATGGGTCATGCTCAACCAGGCCATGCAGCACTACCAAGGTTCCCTGCAGTTGTTGATGGTGGGCAACCTTCCGCATGTCTATCACTCGCATCAACACGCGGAAACCGGTGGTGGTCGACTGCTCGACCATAGCCTATGACGCGCCATAGCTGAGAGCCTAGGCTAACAAGTTGCCGGTTCGCCACGTCTGGTACCGCACTACTGAAAAGATTTCATGTCACTGTTTGCTTCGATCCAACAATCCGCCAACGCGCTGCAGGTCAACCAACTTGGTCTGCACGTGGTGGGGAACAACATCGCCAATGCGAATACTCCCGGCTATATCCGCCAGGAGTTGATCCAGACGCCTGCGATCGGTCGCAAGTTTGGTGATGTCGTTCTGGGCTACGGCGTGCGCGCAGTGGGCGTCGTGCAGCAACTGGACAATCATGTTGTGGAGCGCCTGCGACAGACCGAGAGCGCGCTGGCAGCCAGCGAGGCTCAAGGAGCCGTCAATAGCCAGATGGAAGCTATCTTTGGTGAGCTGACCAGTGGCGATTTGAGCTCGCAGATTGCCGAGTTTTCCAACAGCATCAACGATCTCATGAACCAGCCTGGCAACGATGCCTTGCGTCGCATGGTACTCGAGCGTGGCAAGCTGCTCACCGGAAATATCCGTGACATCAGCCAGCAACTAGGGGGCATTACCAATCATCTCAATCAAGAGGTGCGTACCTCCGCAAATGAAATCAACCGCCTGACCGGACAGATCGCCAAACTCAACGCGCGCATTGTGGAAGTGGAGGGGGGCCGCACCAGTGGTAGCGATGCCGTCGGTCTGCGCGACGAACGCTTGCAGGCTCTACAGGAACTTTCGAAAGTGGTCGATATTCGCGCTGTGGAACAGGCCAGTGGATCGGTCACAGTGTTCGTCGGTGGCGAGTATTTGGTAGCCGATGCGATCCAGCGCCCAGTCGCCGTAGGCCTGCGCGTCGACGGTGACAACAAGGTCCCCGAGATACGCATGGCCGATACCGATTCACCGCTGCTGGTCAGCGGTGGAAAGCTGCAGGGATTATACGCGGCGCGCGATGTGGGAGTGGGCCGCGTCACTCAGGACTTGGATCAATTTGCCCGCAACTTGATCGAGCAGTTCAACCGCATCCACTCTCAGGGGCAAGGCGTGGACGGCTTTCGTGAAGTTACCGGCAGCTACGCCAGCGATGATCGCACAGCGCCGCTAGATCTGGCCGGGTTGCCTCTAAAAATTAAGAACGGTGATTTCAAAATATCGGTTCTCGATCAAGCTACTGGGATTACTCAGACCAGCACCGTTCGCATCAAACTCACCGGCGGTACTAGCGACACCTCTTTGGTCGATGTGGCCGCAGCCATCGATGCGGTATCGGGCATATCCGCCTCGGTTACGGCCGAAGGTAAACTGCGCATCTCAGCTAACTCCGACTCGCTGCGTTTCTCCTTCCAAGAGGATACGTCAGGCTTGCTGGCGGCCGCCGGGCTGAATACGTTTTTCGTGGGAGATTCGGCCAGCACGATCGGCATCAATTCCACCATCACCAACAACCCGCGAATGCTGGCCGCCAGCTTGAGTGGCGTGGGCAGCGGTACCGACAACGCCCTGCGGTTGGCCCAGGCTTTCGACGAGCCGCTAGGTGGGCTCGACGGGCAATCGATCAAGCAATCCTACGAAGGCATCGTAGTCCGCATGACTCAGGACATCAACGTTCAAGCCGGGCTTTCCGATGGCCTCAAGAATTTCTACAAAACGCTCGAAGGCCAGCACCTGGCTGTCTCTGGAGTCAACCTGGACGAAGAAGCCGTGAAGATGATGTTCTATCACCGCGCCTTTCAAGCCAGTAGTCGACTGATCCAGACTTCCAGTGAATTGCTCGATGTGCTCGTAAATCTGTAGAGGACATTGACCGATG
>JBEBXX010000088.1:0-7248 GCA_040391435.1 Aureliella helgolandensis
GTGCCGCCTCCAACGCACATCATGCTTCGCGGCAGTCCTCACAGCGCAGGCGACGTGGTCCAGCCCGCTTTTCCGACCTTGATGGGCGGCCAGGAGCCGGCCCTTGCTGAGGTCGCTGAAGGGGCGCGCTCGGCCGGGCGGCGCAGGCATTTGGCCGACTGGCTGGCCGACGACGATAATTGGCTGACGTCGCGCGTGATTGCCAATCGAATTTGGCTGCACTACTTCGGCCGCGGCATCGTTCGCTCGCCCAATAACTTTGGACTGATGGGCGATCCACCGACCCATCCCGCCTTGCTCGACCACTTGGCCACGGAACTGGTCCGCGATGACTGGCACTTAAAGGGTTTGCATCGCAAGATTTTGCTGTCCAGTACCTATCGTTTGAGCGCGGATGATAACCCGCAAGCCTCCGCTCAAGACCCGAGCAACAATTTGTTTTGGCGACAGAATATTCGGCGGCTGAGCGCGGAGCAGATTCGCGATTCGGTGCTGGCCATCAGCGGGCAACTGAATCATCAGGTGCATGGTCCCAGCATGTTCGTATCGCTGTCCGACGAAGTCCTGGCCAGCCAATCGCGGCCAGGAGACGGTTGGGGCGCGTCGCCGGCCGAGCAGCAGGCGCGGCGCAGCATCTACATTCATGTGAAGCGCTCTCTGCCGGTCCCCATGATGTCCGCCTTCGACTTTCCTGAGACGGACATTAGTTGCGAAGCTAGGTTCTTGACGACGCAGCCCGGCCAAGCGCTGAACATGCTCAACAGCCAGTGGATGCGCGACCAGGCACAGGCGTTCCAGCAGCGCGTCGCGCGCGAGGTGGGGGACGATGTGCAGCGGCAAGCCGAGCGCGCCTTGCAGCTCAGCACCAGCCAAGTGGCCGATGCAGCCGACGTGGCCGAACTGGTCAACCTGGTAGAGCGGCTGATACAAGAACAACACCTGAGCGACTTACAGGCCCGCCAAGCGATGTGCTTGGTCGCTCTCAATCTCAATTCTTTCTTCTATTTGGACTAGAGCCATGTCTAACGATCGAGCTCGCGGAAGTTTTTGTCGCCGCACGCGGCGTGAGCTGTTATGGCAGACCGGTGCCGGTTTCGGTGCCGTCGCGCTGTCGACGCTACTAGGCAAGGAGCTGCTGGGCAACGAGCTATCTGCCGATGCCGCCGCTTCCGCCCAGGCCAATCCGCTGGCGGCCAAACCACCGCACTTTGCTCCCAGGGCTAAGAGCGTGATCTTTTTGTTCATGTACGGCGGCCCCAGCCATATCGATACGTTCGACTACAAGCCGTCGATGGTCGGCACCGACGGCAAGACAGTGGAAGTGAAAACGTTTGGACGCGGCGGCCATCGCAATGAGGGACGCATCGTTGAGCCACGCTGGAAATTCAAACAGTACGGCGAGTGTGGCAAGTGGGTCAGCGATCTATTTCCCCACGTGGCGCAGCAGGTCGACGATATCGCCTTTGTGCATTCGATGACCGCCGATTCACCCATCCATGGCTCGGCCATGCTGATGATGAACTCAGGGAAAATCCTCAGCGGTTCGCCGGCCCTCGGCTCGTGGGTCAATTACGGCTTGGGCTCTGTCAACGAAAACCTGCCGGGCTTCGTGGTCATGCTCGATCCGACCGGCGGTCCCATCAGCGGTGCTAAGAATTGGTCCAGCGGTTACATGCCGGCGACCTACCAGGGGACCGTACTGCGCAGCTCCGGTAATCCGATCTTGGACCTGCAGACTCCGGCCGGCGTTACCCGCGCGCAACAGCGCGAAGTGCTCGACGCAATCGGGGCGATCAACGCCCGGCATCTGGCCAGCCACGCCGACAACGATGAACTGGCCGCCAGGATCGCTAGCTACGAATTGGCCTACCGCATGCAAGAGCATGCCCCCGAGGCGGTTGATATGTCCGACGAGGACCAATCGACGCTGGAGCTCTACGGGGTCCACCGCCCAGCCACTGAGGATTTTGGCCGGCGCTGCTTGATTGCCCGGCGCTTGGTGGAGCGCGGCGTGCGCTGCGTGCAGCTCTACAGCGGTGGCTCACACAACGATGACAATTGGGATGCGCACGGCGATTTGGAGTCCAATCATAATCGGCACGCTGGAGCGACGGACCAACCAGTGGCCGCACTGCTGACCGACCTCAAGCGCCGCGGCCTGCTGGATACGACGTTGGTGGTCTGGGGAGGCGAGTTTGGACGCCAGCCAACCGCCGAGTACGCGCAGGGATCGGGCCGCGACCACAATGCTTACGGCTTTACAATGTGGATGGCCGGCGGGGGCATCAAAGGGGGAGTCAGCTTCGGGGCTACCGACGAACTGGGCGCTACCGCCGTCGAAAATCCAATGCACGTCAAGAACCTGCACGCTACGATTCTGCAGCAACTGGGTCTGGACCCGAATCGCTTGAGCTACTTCTACAGCGGCCTGGATCAGAAACTTGTGGGTGTGGAACACGTCGCCCCCATCCGTGAGATCATTGCTTGATGCGTTCTTTCAACAAGATATTTATTGTTGCGCTGCCGCGCTGCGCTACGGTTTCGCTGTGCGACGCGCTGGGAATCCTGGGTGTTCCGACCGCGCACCTCGGGCGCATCTATGGGGAAGCCACCGATGCGCATCACCACCCGCAGCGGTTGACGCGCATTTACAATCAGTTGACCAGCGGGGACTATGACCTGGATATCCTGCGTCAGTGCCGGGGCATGGCGGATTATCCCGCTTGTTGCCCGAGCGTCTTTCCGCAGCTCGATCGGCACTACCCGGGCAGCCTGTTCATCAACGTTCGCCGCGACAAAGATTTGCAGAGCTGGTTGCAATCGGTCGAGCGGCAATTTATCGGTCTGCAGTTGGTCAAGCAGGGGGCCAAGGCAACCGACGACGAGCGGGATTTCATGCACGTCATGCTGGCACTGCGAGAGATGACATTCGGGCAAAGCCGGTTTGATCCAGAGGTCTATCGAGCGGCCTATCATGCGCATCAGCGACAAATAGCGGAGATGTTTGCCTCGCGAACCGGCGACCTGCTGCAATTCGAGGATGTAGCGGAGTTGACTACGAGCGGTTTTGAGCGGCTGTGCAAATTCTTAGATTGCTCACATCCCGCGCAGCCTTTTCCCAATTGCAATGCGCATAGCCTGCCTCCCCAACTGGCTTTCATGCAAGCTCTGGCCGACGGAAAGATTATATCGCAGACCGGTATCCTGCCTCACGACGAGGCGGCGACGCGGCGGTTGGCGACTTAATATCGGCTGGGGACAGGCGGTCTGCATGTTGAATCGGCTGGGGACAGCCGGTCTACATTTGCAGTCGGCTGGGGACAGCCGCTCTACATTTTACAGCCGCTAGCACGCGCTCGACGCTAATGTCGCGCATGCTATGTTGGTGCTTGCCTGACTGTGCAGCCGGAAGGCAATCGCTGCAGTCGGCTCCGGCAGTTAAGGTCGTTTCGGGGACGTTGTAGGTCTGAGTCCACTCCGGCGTGGTTGCTCCGAACAGGCTTACCACGGGCCGATCGAGGGCCACGGCCAGATGCCGCGGGCCGCTATCTGTCGACACGACCATATCGCTCCTCTTCAAGACGGCTTTGCTCAAACCGATCGGCAGTTGTTCGGCGATGCCCATACTTGCCACGCGTGAGTGGGCGATGCTGCGAGCGATCGCGTTGCAGTCGTCGCGCTCGGCGGGTCCGCAGTGCAGTAGCACCTGCGCATTGAGCTCGACGGCCAAGCGCCCCGCCAACTCCCGCACGTGCTCCACCGGCCACAGTCGAGCGGGGTCAGTAGCGGAACCGCAGTTGATGGCGACCGTCGGCCAGTTCGCCGAGAACCCGACCTGTTTCCACAGCCGCTCTGCCCTGAATTGGTCTGCCGGAGTCACGCCAAGTTGCATCGCTCGACTATCTATGGAGTCGAGTTGCAAATCGCAACCAAGCCACTGAGCGCGTTGCAAATAATAGTCGATCGGGGAGATAGGGCGCAGTCGCGAACCGTCATGTGGGACAGGTACACGGTCGCTCAGAAAGATACCTCGCGCGTCGCGGTCATATCCGACCACGCGCCGCACGCCTGCCAGTCGGACGACCGCGGCCGACCACAGCGAATTGGTCAGCAACACCGCTACGTTGGCTCCGCTTCGCCGAATTTGGCGAACCAGGGACCAGCGGGAACCGGCCACGCCGCTGGTTTTTTTGCTGCCAGCTTTCTTAGTGAACAACAGCGATTCATCGATCCAGGCCCGCTCGTCTCCCCAGGCTTGTTCGAGCACATCGTGGATCACCGGTCGCATGACTCCCACAATTTTGCTCTCAGGGAAGGTGCGCCGCAGCGCACGCAGAGTTGGCGTTGCCATGCACGCATCGCCTACCCAAGTCGGCATTACGATACAGAATGTTATGGGAGAGGCTGCTGCGGTCGTCGCCGAGCGTCGCATCAAATCCAGCATTTGTAGAGGGCCAAATGGAAAATTACGGAGCGAAAGTACTTTGCATTGAATGGCGTATAGCGACCTTGCCAACGGGCCGCAACCCTCAAAACGATCTAGAACTTCGCGAGATGCGCAATCGAGTTCTGCCGGGTTATCCGTTGTCGCTGGATTGTTAGCAGCTCCCCGGACAGCTAAAACCGTCCTCGGTAGTATTCGCTGTTGAGAGCATCGCAAACCACCTGTTTTGCCTGCGCGGTCGGCTGCGCAACCGTTTTCGAGGTGCACTTGCTTTCCAGACTTGCGCTGGTTGCCTAGGTTCTCGAGTCGGCGAGTTTTCCGGTTTTTCGTGTTGACCGGTCTATATCGCCGCCGATACTCTTTGTGAAACTGTGCGGTTTCCCATCTCTTTCTTTACTAGCGTCCCGCCCCGGTCATGGACCGAAACTACCTGCCAGAAGCCAAAGCATGTTTGAACGGATATTCATCGACGCGACTTACACTTTGGCCTCCGGGAAAAACTCCGGTATAGAACGCGTGGTGCGCAGTTTGTTGCGGGAGAGCGATGAGTTGGCTGAGTCGGGTGCGATTTGCAAGCCGCAGTCGATTGTCTCTATCGATGGAAAGTTTTACGCTCCCGATGCCCGGCAGATAGCGATGTTTCGTCGACCAGCGGCCATGCATGCCAATGTGCTCGCTCAGATGCCCTGGCTGTATCGTGCGGCGGCCGGCGCATTATGCGCGGCTATACCTTCACGCAGATTGCGCAAATGGGCGCTGCCGCAGGCCGGGCATCTAGGACTGTTTAAGCTGCCGCATAATTGGTATGAATCGCATGTGCGGCGGCAAATTACTCAGCACTGCGCACCGCTGGATTTTCAGCCCGGCGATTTGATCTTGTTGCCCGATGCCTACTGGGTCAACCGCTTGCGGAGCAGCGTTTGGACGGCGGCTCGCCAGGTGCGCGAGCAAGGCGGCATGATCGCTACGCTGCTATACGATCTAATTCCGTTGACGCATCCTGAGTTTGTGGGGGCCAAGCGCCAAGCCGCTTTCCTGGATTATCTCAAGAAAACCGTAGAGCACTCCGACCTGCTGCTGGCCATCTCGACCACCGTGCGCGATCAGGTAGCCAGTTTTCTGCCGACGATTTCACAGCCGGATAGGTCTTTATGCAGCGATGTGCGGGCGATTCAATTGGGTGCCGAGCTGGAGAGCGTGCGTGGTCCAGTCCGCCAAGCAGTGCGCGATTTGTTTGCCACCGCACAAGCTCCGTATTTGATGGTCGCAACGTTCGATCCACGCAAGAACCACCGATTTTTATTGGATGCCTTCGAGATATTGTGGGAGACTCAGCCCGACTTGAAGCTCTGCTTAGTCGGCCGCATCGGCTCGCGGTGCGACGAGTTGGTTCAGCGCATCGTCAACCATCCGCGGCTGGGTGAAAGCTTGTTCCTGTTCAGCGACTTGTCGGACGCTGAACTGCACCACTGCTACCAAGGTGCGCGAGGTGTCGTGCTGCCATCGATCGTCGAAGGTTTTGGTTTGCCAATTGTCGAATCGCTGTGGTTCGGCAAAAAGACGTTCGTCAGCGATACACCCATTCACCGCGAAGTGGGCGCAGCGGATTGCAGCTACTTTGGCCTGGAACACCCAGCGTCGTTGGTCGCGAATATCCTGGAGTGGGAACACGAGTTGGCTGCAGGAGTCAAGCCGCCTTACAAGCAGCGACAACTGACCACTTGGCAACAATGTGCGCGTCAGGTCTTCGAGCACTGTGAGCAAGCGGCCGCGGCCCGGATCGATCCAGTGCCCACCACTTCGACGCCCACTCTGCAGCGAGTTGCTTGAGCTTCGCAGCCCTACCCCGCTTGCCATATCGCCCACCGATCGCCATCCTGGTAGCTGTCCGAGAGTTACCCGCTGGCCAAATTGCTGCGGCTGTGCTGTAGATAGCCGCTCTCGATCGATAACATCTTTCTACCTAAATTACTGCAGCACCCTTTGTAGAGGCGACTGCACACCCTGCCGGAGGCAGCCCATGCTCCAAGTTCAATTGCCCGATGGATCGATTGTTGAGCATCCCCCAACGGCCACCGCCTTAGACGTGGCTGAGAGGATCGGCTCGCGATTGGCAAAAGCAGTTGTGGCCGCCAAGATTGGCAATGCGATTGTCGATGCGACTCGCCCCTTGAGCGGTCTGACCGACTTGTCGCCCATTCCACTGACGCTGCTGACCGAGCGCGATCCCGAAGCGCTCGACGTGCTGCGGCATTCCAGCGCGCACATTATGGCGCGGGCAGTAATGCGGCTTTTTCCTGGCGTTTCGCTGGCATTCGGGCCCACAATCGACAACGGCTTCTACTATGATTTCGAGCTGGATCATAAGCTGAGCGACGACGATTTTGCAGCTATCGAAGCTGAGATGGCTCAAATTGTTGCTCAGGCTTAGCCGTTTGAGCAATTCTCGCTGGGCCGCGACGAGGCGCTCAAGCTGTGTGCTGACCTAAATCAATCTTTGAAGGTCGAGCACATTTCCACGGGCTTGTCGGAGCATGATCAGTTAGGCTTTTATCGCCAGGGAGAGTTTGTCGACCTGTGTCGCGGACCGCACATTCCCGACGCGAGTAAGGTCAAGGCCTTCAAGCTCCTGAGCGTGGCGGGCGCTTACTGGAAAGGGGACGCACAGGGCAAGCAGCTACAGCGACTGTACGGTACCGCTTGGTTTAGTCCCAAGGATCAGCAGGCTTACTTGGATCAGTTGGCCGAGGCGCGGCGCCGCGACCACCGCGTGCTTGGCAAGAAGATGGGGCTTTTTCAAATCA
>JBEBXX010000089.1:0-7246 GCA_040391435.1 Aureliella helgolandensis
AGTTGCCGTTGGCACAGTTGCCTGGTCGACAAACGCGAAGGACTTCACCTGCAATTGTCCGGCAAGTTGCTGTTTCAGGTGGTGCAGCATAGCAATTGCGACCAACGGCGGATGCCGACCGCGAGCGTTGAGTTGCTGCGACACGGCGTTGTGCAGCTCACGAAGTTGTGCTTTGGCATCGCCGCATTCTTGGTGGATCTTGCGTGGATGTTCCGCCAGCGCGGTTTGTGTCGCTTGTTTGCGGAGCATCTTGGCGGAGGCTGCTTGGCCCCAAGCAATTGCGCCGGCGGCTAGCAGCATGGCTAGCAGGATGCCCTTGCGCCAAGCCTGCCACAGACGTTGCTGCCTGAAGCGCTGAATGGCCGCCGGTGGAAGAAGATTGGTCGTCTGCACGCTACGCCTCCCCCCAAGCCAAAGCGGCCGCTAGCGCATATTCGGCCGTTAGACAGGTCTCACCGCAGTTGACTTGCCACTGGGCGACAGGGCAAGTCAATTTGGATTGCAGCAGATCGCTCAAGCCATTGATCCGAGCTGCGCCGCCCATCAACCACAGCGTGCCCACTTTGCAGCCCTGGTGTCGCCAAGCGATGTACTCTAGGGCAGTCCGCAACTCTTCGGCCAACTGCGAACAGATGCGGCTCACCGCGTCGTAGGTTTCAATTTGTGCAGCATCCGCGACATTTAGTGCCGTGTGTTCCAGACATTGACCGATCCAGTGCACGCCTTCGGCTGTATCCATCTGATAGTCTCTGCCAGCCGTAGCAACCAAGTCTTGCACTGAGCCATGCAGCATGCTCCGCACATAGCTGATCTCCCCGGCTTGCATGGCCACCAACGTCGGGCTACCGAAGCTCCAATCCAACGCAACGTTGATGCGGTCAGGCTGCACTGCGGCTGCTGCTAGACGCATGGCCCCGGCCATGCACCACGGTGCACCGTTCAACACGCTGGGTGTTAAGCCGGCCTCATCCAACGACTGAGCGACCGACCAAGACAGCTCCTCTGGAAGGCTAAAGCAACGCAGCTTGTCCTGCTGCTCTTGCGACTCGCCAACGACCGCATTGGGGAGCAGGGCGATACACCGCGCGCGATGATCGTTCTTGGCTGCGGCGATCGTCTCCTGCACGGCGCGCAGACTGACTTGCGTGTCCTGAGGAACGTAGACAGTGCGGTAGTCGCAGGCGGACATGCTCAGAGTCACTGCTACTCGCGTGCGACGAGAAGTCGATCGACCGTTGAGCACGCGCTGGATGACTCGCGACAGTTCCTTGATTTCGCGGGTGCTCCAGTTGCACTGCGTGCTGCCCACCTGATTGGTCTCCGGGCGAGTGGGAATGCAAACGGCACATATTGCCTGAATCGCGTCCCGCTGTCGTTGGACGGAAACAATCTTGGTAGCCCGTTGCCCGATATCGATACCTAGGCCGCAACTAGAGCTTGGCTTCCAGCTCAATCTACTGAGGCCGCGTTTGTGATTTGCCGACTTGACTTGCATTGGATAATCCACGCTAACGAGCACGCGCCGTGCGTCCCGGCTGGAGCGCACGGCCATTCAGCCAAGCATAGCTTCCAAATAGCATGGTCTAATAAAAATTGCGAGGTGCTTAGCCCGCGGCCCCGGCTTGCACATCTAAGATTGGCAGAAGCACGGAAGCCACCACGACCCCCACGAAGACGCCTAAGACGATAATGATCAACGGCTCACTCAATTTGAGCACCTGCCGCATCTGCAAACTGCCTTCGTCGCGGTAGTAAGCGCCGGCCGTGACCAGCACGCTTTCCAACTTGCCGGTCCTCTCGGCCATGATCAACATCGCGTCAGCCCCTTCGGGAAGGAAATTAAATTCTTCCAAGCTATACGTCAGGCCGCGTCCCTCCAAAACATCGTGCTCCCAAGCTTCCACCAGCGTTCCAAGCACTCCGCCGCTGGATGACTTCTTGACCAACTGAATGGCTTCCAGCAAAGCGATGCCATTGCCCAGTAGGTGCCCCAAGCTCAGAAACAATTGCCCCACCGACAGATTGCGCAGGGCGCGTCCCAGAACTGGGCTTTGAAAACATAGCCGGTAGAACATCTGTTTGACGCTCGGCTGCGCCGCAGCGAAAGCGATGGCGGCCACAGCCAGCGCGGTGCCGATGCCGACGCCTGCCAAGTTGCCACGCACGAACCCTGACACCGCGAACAGCAGCTTAGTCAGCATGGGCGGGGCGACTCCCATCGATGAGAACGATTCCTCGAACTGCGGCAGCACGAACCAAACTAGAATTGAGGCTACCACCCCTGCGGCACCGCACAGGATGGCGGGGTAGGCCAAGGAGCCGATGATCGAGGCGCGAATGCTCTGATTCTCTTCCAACTGCGCAGCGATCTGCCGCAGCACATCGGTCATTCTTCCCGAGGCTTCTCCCGCGCGAATGCTGGCCACGACCTGGTGCCCCAGGATGTGCTCTTGCTCCGCTACAGCCAAACCCAGGCCTGTACCATTGTTAATGTCATCCAGAATTTGCAAAAGACATTGCTGCAAAACCGCTTGGCGACAACTCTTAGCCACTAGTTCGATGGCTTCTGCGATGTCGATACCAGTTTCAATCAGCAGGGCCAATTGCCGAAACACTACCAACAGGCTGCGGCTTGAGGCGCGCCGGCCGACGGACAGCCTCCAGCCATCGGCCAGGCCCGCGCTGCGCGCGGGAGCTTGGTCGGCGATGTCCTGGGGAGCAGCCAACATGCCGCTGTAAGCCGGCTTTTCACCACTGCTCGGCGAGAAAAGTGTGGAGCTGACGTTCATATCCGTTTAATCCGTGAGAGCTACGCGAATGACTTCGTCGATCGTCGTCACACCCGCTTCGGCCAGCGACCGAGATTCTTCCAGCAGCGTTGTGCCGGCTTGGGCGCGCAGCAGATCGCGGAACTGGTTGATGCCGCCCTCGCTGGAGATGCACTCGCGGACGTCAGCATTGATGGCTAAGACTTCATAGATCCCCTGGCGCCCTGCATAACCCGTATCAAAGCAGTCGGTGCAGCCCTTGCCATGCGTGAATGGGCGATTGGGCGGCTGACTGTAGCCCACCAGCAGAGTCTGCTCGGGCGTTGGGTAGTGAGATGCGCGGCACTTGGGACAGATTTTTCGAATCAAACGCTGGGCGATAATTCCGGCCATCGAAGCGGCGATTTTATAGGGCGGAATGCCCATATCGCGCAGACGAGTAATGGTCGAGGCGGTGTCATTGGTGTGCAATGTACTGAGTACCAAGTGACCCGTTAGCGCTGCTTGTATGGCGACTTCAGCCGTTTCCGCATCGCGAATTTCCCCGACCAAGATAATGTCTGGATCCTGGCGCAAAATGCTGCGCAGCGCGGCTGCAAAGGTGACCTGTCGCGCGGTGTTAACCTGAACCTGGTTGACCAGCTCTAGCTGATACTCAACCGGATCTTCTACCGTGACCACGTTGCAGCCGGAGTGCTTGATCGTCTCTACGGCCGAATACAAGGTAGTCGTTTTGCCACTACCTGTCGGGCCAGTTACCAACACCAACCCGTGCGGCCTACGCAGCATCTTTTGAATCTTACCCAGTTGTCGCTCAGGGACTCCCAAGCGATCGAGATCAAACGTGATCGAGCTGCGATCCAAAATCCGCATCACCACTTTTTCACCCAGAACGGTGGGCAGCGACGACACGCGAAGATCGACGTCGCGATCATCGACGCGAACGTGGAATCGCCCGTCCTGGCTCTTGCGCTGCTCGGCGATGTCCAGCTTAGACATAACCTTGATGCGCGACACCATGGCGGGATGCAGATCTTTGCGCGGCTTGAGTATTTCTCGCAGGCGACCATCGACTCGAAAGCGAATCACGCTCGAGCGTTGTGACGGTTCGATGTGAATATCGCTGGCACCTTGGCGCACCGCTTGGACTATCAGATAGTTGACTAAGTTAATGACGGGGCTGCCGTCGGCCAACACTTGGATGCTGTCGGTATCGAAGTAGACCTCTTCGGACTTTAGCTCAATGGCCGAGTCGTCTAGGTCGGCGGTTACCGCGTCGACCTTAAAGTCATCTTCGTAGCACCGCGGCACCAAGCGTTCGATCGAGCTTCTCAGGCTGAGTATGGGCCGCACGCGTAGACCAGTCATCTCTTGCAGGAGATCGACTGTCTCAAGGTTTTGTGGCTCGGCGAAGGCCACCGTCAGCTCAGAGCGCAGCTTGAACAGAGCCAGGCAATTGAATTGTTCAGCAAAATTTCTGGGAATCAGATGCACAACTTGTGGATCGACTAGGCCCTCGCGCAGCCGCACCCAGGGAAAATCGAGTTGATGCCCGATCAATGGCAGAATATCGGATTCCGAGATCAATCCCAGCGTGACGAAAGCTTCGCCCAGGCGCATGCCGCGGCTTTCGTGCAGGTCGAGGGCTCTCTCCAGTTGCGACTGGTTGATCAGGCCCGCAGCTAGCAAGCGCTGGCCCAGCGGTAGCGGTGGCGGCGGGGCAGCGGCAGTTGCACCTACGCTTGCACCTACGCTTGCGCCGACGGTTGCATTGACGGTAGCGATAGCGCTGGCGGTGGCGGCGAAGCTGGAGCTGGAGCTGGAGCTGGAGCTGAGTGGGGTGGATGCCATGGCGATGGTCGCACTAGCGTGCGAAGTCTCCTAGAGCGCTGCGAATGTTGTCGTAAACTGCCACGCACTGATCGACTCCAGTAATGCTCAGCACCTCTGCGCACAAGGCCTGCGGCTCGGCCAGCACCAGTTTGCCGCCGCGCGCCAAGCAGGCTTCCTGAGCGGTGACGATGAACTCCAACCCCTGACTGTTGATCAGTGGACTGTCGCTCATGTCCAGAATGATCAAAGCCCGTCGCCCGGCTAGACACTCGTCGAGGCTCTGGCGGCACTGATTCAAGCCTTCTCCAGCCAGCGAGGTGCTTGCCTTGATGATGCTCACCGCACCTACAGCTTGTACATTGGCTTCCGTGCTGCGTGTCTGGCTCATAGATTGCTCCCCAGCGGTAAGCGGAGTATGAAGCGTGAGCCCACGTTCAACTGGCTCTCTACGTGCAGCTCTCCATGGTGCAAGCGGGCTACTTCCATCGCGAATGCAAGTCCCAAGCCATTGCCTTCAATGTCTGTAACGCGTTCATCCTGACAGCGGTAGAAGCGGTCGAAAACATGGGGCAGTTGGTCTTCGGCAATCCCAATGCCCGTGTCCTCGACGGCTATCGAAACGGCCGACTCTTGCTGCTCGGCGACCAGGTTGATCTCGCCTCCCTGGTTCGTGTACTTGATCGCGTTGCCCAACAGATTCAACAAGCAGGAGATAACCTTTTCCTTATCGGCCTGCAGCGTTTTGATGTCAGGCGCAATGCGACAAGTGAAATTCAACTGTTTCTCGGTGATCAGAGGTTGAATATGCAGTTGGACCTCTTGCAGCATGCGTTGAACATCAAACGTAGCGGTATCGACGGTCATCGAACCGGCTTCCAATTGCTGAATGTCCAGCAACTGATTGAGCAGACGCCCCAAACGCTCCGCTTCAGAATGGATAACGTTGAAAAACTCCTGCTGTTGAGCCCGCGGAATTTCCTCCATGTCGAGCAGCGATTCGGAGTAGGCTTTGATGTTCGTCAGCGGCGTTCGGAGCTCATGTGTGGCCGCCGCCAGGAAGCTCTCATGTGCCTCCTGCGCCAACGTGTTTTGTGTGATATTGCGAAGACTCCAGACGAAACCCTCGGTCTCATGCATGCGACCCTCCAAGGGCAAACGCGACAGTTGCAAGACCCCATCGGCCGTAGCTTCGCCGAATCGCAACTCCCAGCTAACCGGACGCGTCCCCTCGAGCAGTGCGCTGCAGACCTGCTCCCAGTTACGATAGCCGTTTGCAGCCAAGTGCTCGGTCAGGGATTGGCCGATTAGCTCCTCGGCGGTGCCACTTCCGCCGCTCAAACTCAACCAAGCGGGGTTTGCGTAGTTGAACCTGCCGTATCGGTCGCTGATGACCAACCCGTCAGAAATGCTGCGCAGTGCCCGCGCGAATCGCTCGCCGCTAACGTTGCCCACGGCATCGGCGACGCGCCGCTCAACGCGTTGATCGAGCTGCTGCTTGCCGAGCAGTTCGACGAGGCTATTCCATCCACGCCCCACCGCGCCGGCATCGAAGATCGGCGTCAGCGTTTCCAGTTTGGAGGACTGCTCGAATGAACTGAGTCGTGAAGACAGGGCCTCCGCCGCGCGCATGGCGTAGCTTAATCGCTGGACACCCAGGCTGACCACTAAGCCAGCCGCCATGACCAAGGCCAGTGTCAGATAGGATGATAGCGTGTGATCCGGTCGCCACTGCGCGACCACGAAACCCAACGACAGCAGTGACAATCCGATGATCAACAACGTGGCTAGGCCATCGCGATAAATCTGGTTTATGTCTCGGGTTATCACGGCGTGCCTGGTTAAACTTTCAGCGGCTGTACCGCATTCTTTAACTGAATGACGAGATCTTTAGGCGAAAAAGGCTTGTGAATAATGGCCGAGATGGCCAAGCCAACACGCTTGGCCTCCAGGCTGATTTCATGTGACTTAGCCGTGCACAGAAACACGGGAGTGTCGCTATTGGGACCCGCCGCGCGGATCGCCTCGATGATCTCTAAGCCGGTCATTTTCGGCATCTGCTGATCGAGCAACAGAATGTCGTAAGGCTGCCGACATGCCGCCTCGTAGGCCAATAGTCCGGTGCGATGAACGTCGACATCGAATCCGGCATTTTTTAATACGAAGCTGAGCAGGTTAGCCAATGCAAAGCTATCTTCGGCAACTAAAATTTTACACATGGCTGGACCGCCTTAGTTGTCGAACTGGCTGGTAACGTTCAAACGCAGCTCACCGCTGGTGGCGTTATAAATCCATCCACCGGCACCGTCGGCATCGCCGGCAGTCATGGGGGAACTGGCCACCAACTTCACCGCAGCGCTCGAGGCACCGCCCGATTTGACTTGCGGGAACGGGCCTTTTAGATAGCTCAAGATGTCGGTCGACAGCGAGGCTGGGTAGGCTCCGGTGTCGGCGCGATACAATTCAACCGCGCCGCGCAGCGTAGACAGCGACTGCAGATTGGCCGCCTCGCGGGCACTGCTAGTGCGATCGTTGAACTTAGGAACTGCCACCGCTGCCAGAATCGCGATGATTACAATGACGACCACCAATTCAATCAGAGTAAAGCCCTTACGGCGATTGGCTTGAGCGCTACACATTTTATCTAT
>JBEBXX010000090.1:0-7142 GCA_040391435.1 Aureliella helgolandensis
CCTCAGAGTGAAGTGGATCGAGTAGTAAACTAAACCGAGGATGCAAAGCCTGTGCCGAGTGCCCCGGGACCACAGGCGGCACAGCCCCGCGCTGCGAAATTCCGCTCAATCGCCTACTTATCTGTAGCTTGCGCAGCTCCTGCTACATAAATGACCAAGCTGAACGGTCGGCGTTCACCCGCTCCATCTCACGCAGTGGCTAGGCGGTTTTCTCTCTAGTGCTGCACATCTTAAGCTGCGACGCACGAAGACGATGCGGCGGGTAGCTGACCGCCGGCTTGGCACATCGATTGCATCCCGGTGGCTTATACAAGCTAATCAGTGGTTCTCGGTCCACGCGCCCGCTGCCCAACTGTTCTCAGACTTTCAATCGAATATGGCACTCAAACCTCACTGCATTTTTCGGCGCGGGCCTGGGCCGGTCATCGCTGCGGCCGTCCATAACGGCCATCAAACCCGCCCGTGCGTGGCTCGGAAAATGGTTATCAGCGATCTAGAGCAGCTCCGCGAGGAGGATCCGCTGACGGGCGAGTGGACTCAGTTCGCGAACACCCAGATCGTGGGCCTGCGCTCCAGGTTCGAGGTGGATTTGAATCGACCACGTGATAAGGCGGTCTACAAAACACCCGCCGAGGCCTGGGGCATGCAGGTGTGGGACGCACCGCCAGAGCCATGCCTGATCGAAGATTCATTGCACCAGTACGACCTCTTCTATGCGGATGTCGAAAAACTGCTCCGCGAAATGCTGGAGCTCCACCCGCGGTTGGTCATCTACGACTTGCACACCTACAACCAGCGACGCCACGGCCCTGACGGCCCGCTGGCCGACCCGCAGGAAAACCCCGAGGTGAATATCGGGACGGGTACGATGGATCGACAGTACTGGGCTCCTATTGTCGACCGGTTTATGCACGACCTGCGCGACTACGATTTTCAGGGTCGTTGCTTGGATGTCCGCGAAAACGTGAAGTTCAGGGGTGGTTATTTTGGAGAGTGGGTACACCGTACGTTTCCGCAGCGCGTGTGCGCAATAGCGATCGAGTTCAAAAAGTTTTTCATGGACGAATGGCTGGGCGAAGCGGACCCTGAACAGGTGGAGTGTATCTATCACGCACTCCAGTCGACGCTGCCCGGCGTGCACGCCGCACTGGAGTCGATGTGAGCCTGCCTGCCGAGCCCGCACAGCACGGTGACGATGTGACCGCGCGCTACGTCGCTATCGCCGAAGCCGTCTGCGCGCGTCTCAGCAAAAATCAACGGGTGCGCCGAAACCTTCCCGGCGGCGGACGCGTCAGAATGGACCGCCAACTCCCCTTTCTGTGCCTCTACCGCGGCGACCTGGAGACGGATTCGATAACGCCCGAACTGATCACGACCCAAGCCTCGTACCTGTTCACCTCCAGCGCCCCTGAGCATCAGCGAGGTGTGACACACCTCTGCTCGGCTATCGCCACAGCCATGCAGGAGCACTTTGGGACATTTCTGCTTGTTGAAGTCTGCGCAACTCGCCTTGCCCAGGTGCTTCACAGCCAGCCGCTGGGTCTTTATAGCCAGCCGCTGGGCTTCGCCATCATTGTGCCAGAGGACTCGGCCATCCCCTCCACGGTCGAAGTGCTCAAGGATGCATTGGCATCGATCGTCATCGAAGGCCGTTCGGCTAGCGTCATCGTCCAATCGCCAAGCTCTGACGAAACGTCTGTGAGCGAGGCGGCTGCCGACTGCAATATGTGTTCACCGATCGAGCTAACGACCAGCAGCAACTGCGGGTTAAGCTTGGTTGTCGACACAATCTATCGCTCTCAGGAAACGGGCACCGTCTATCCCATGGTCATGCAGAACCTCCGCTGGAAGTTGGCCACGGCGATACGCAAGGCAGTGGCCGAATTCACCGGCGACGATCAGCAAAAGGTTCGCCCACATCACGATGCCTTCGGACCCTCGACGTTCGTCAAGGCGGTACGCTTGGTCGATCAGCAATTGTGTGCGGTCTCCGAATCGTTCGATTTCCTGCTCCAAGTCACGCCCGTGAACTCAGAGCAAGCCTGGCAAAGCTTCAAGTCCAGTCGCTTCACTGAAATGCCCCCGCTGGTCTACCGCCACCTGCCATATCACCCCAACGTGCTCAAGCGACGGCTGTTTGCGATCGAAGTTGAACGCGTCGAGGATCCGACGTTGGCTTATCTGTTCTGGGAGAAGCAAGATGAGCTCGATCGCAAAATTACCGCTCTCCGCGATTTGCACCTGCCGGAAACCTCGGTGCTCGCCAGTGGTGCACACAGCAATTTCCTGTTGAGCAGTCTGCAGTTGTACGGGTCTCCGGAACATGAGCTGGTGCATCTAGCTGTACAGATCCTCAAGCGGCTGTCGCGCACTAGGACTAAGCCTGCGAGCCATGACCATGGCCATGCCGCGCAAACGCGCGCCGCGGCGCCTTGTGCAGGCGCGCAACAACTGATGCAACAAGCCCGCGAAGAACTAGACTATTACCACAGTCGCATGAACGAATTTGCCGGCAAGGTGGAACTATCCGACTCGATCGCTTCGGGAATTATGGTCTCGCAGGATCGATTGCTGATCTCTACGGATATCTCGATCAGCCCGGCGCGCGTCGCTCCGCTGCTGCACCATGAGATCGGTACGCACCTGTTGACGTACTTCAATGGCCGCTGCCAACCGCTACAACAGCTCTACGCGGGACTGGCAGGCTATGAAGAACTGCAAGAGGGATTGGCCGTGTTGGCAGAGTACATGGTGGGAGGCCTGACTCGGCAACGCTTGCGAACTCTGGCCGCGCGGGTCATGGCCATCCACTGGATGTTGCGAGGCCAGAGTTTCGCAGAGGTGTTTGGCAAGCTTCACGGTCTAGGATTTAACCGGCGTCACAGCTTCACTACGACGCTGCGAGTCTTCCGCGGCGGCGGACTTACCAAAGATGTTATCTATTTGCGCGGCCTAGACCGGCTGCTGAATTATCTGGCCGATGGTCACGATATCGAACCACTATACGTCGGTAAGATTGGCCTGTCGCATATCCCCTTTATTCAAGAACTTCGGCGGCGAGGCATCATCGCCGCGCCGCGCATCCTACCCCGTATCTGGGACGACGTGGCAGTCCGCGAACGCTTGGAAGCCTGTCGCGGTAAGTCCGTCCTCGATCTATTGGAAAGCTACTCATGAAATTTGCATTTGTGGTCAACGACGTTATGACCGAGAAGGCCTCCTATACCACCACGCGTTTGGCGATGGCCGCAGTAAACCTAGGTCACGAGAGCTACCTGCTGGGAGTTGGCGATTTTATCTACGCGCTTGACGGTTCCATTGAAGCCCACGTGCGCAGCGCAAACGGCAGCACTTATGATTCGCTGGAAACCTATCTAGGTGCCATTCAAGATAAAGGCAATGCCAGCCATAAGATCAGCCTAGATGATCTGGACGTGTTGCTGCTGCGCAATGATCCCTCTGCCGATGCGGCGGATCGCCCTTGGGCACAGACTTGCGGCATTCTATTCGGACAGTTGGCAGCCATGCGCGGAGTGATTGTGCTCAACGATCCGTTCAGCCTCGCCAACGCCGTCAACAAAACTTACTTCCAACATTTCCCCGAACAAGTTCGGCCGAAGACTTGCATCAGCCGCGATGTCAACGACATCAAGGCCTTTATCGCCGAACAGCAGGACAAGGTCGTAATCAAGCCGCTGCAAGGCTCCGGTGGTCAGAGCGTGTTTTTGATCGGTGAGGATGAAAAGGCGAACTTGAATCAGATGATCGAAGCGGTGATTCGCGACGGCTACTGCATCGCACAGGAGTATCTGCCGGCGGCGGTAGAGGGGGACGTGCGAATGTTCGTCATGAACGGTCGGCCACTGATGAAAGATGGCAAGTACGCCGCCTTCCGCCGCAGGAATGATACCGGCGATGCGCGCAGCAACATGCACACAGGCGGAAAAAGCGAGCCGGCGGAGGTCACCGATAAAATGTTGGAATTGGTGGAAATGGTGCGTCCGAAATTGGTGCAAGACGGTATGTTTTTAGTCGGCCTCGACATCGTCGAAGACAAACTGATGGAGATCAACGTCTTCAGCCCCGGTGGCTTGGGAAGTTGTCAAACGCATACCCACATCGACTTCGCCACCGAGGTCATCCATGATCTGGAACGCAAGGCGCAGTACCGCACCTACTACGGTGCCAATATGCAAAATCGCGATCTCGCCACGCTCTAAGCACCACTCCCCGGCCGTAGCATTTGTGTATGGCGTTGGCGTATGGCGCACCCAGCGCTGTTACGGCTCGGCCCGCGCTACACCGACTCCCGCATCACGGATTCGCATGCGACGCGTCTTCCCAGCGCCGCGCATCTTGCAGCGCGCTGTGATCGAAGTACTTGATCTGCGAACCCTCGATTACACTGCAAAAACCTGTAAGTGGCACATGGCCAAGCGTTTAGCAAATGCTGCGCTTCACAGCCGCGGGCTGCAGCACCGAGCCGCACGCACCTGGGTGGCCCTCGTTCCGAGCCCGCCTAGGCCCAGCTAGGCCCGCACGTCACCCTGGCGATCGACATTCGCGACGAGCTAGCCAGCAATGGTTGGCATGCGCAAGCAGGCTGTGGTATGTTTGCAGAGGTTTTCCCCGCGTCGGCCTCGGGCGATTGCGGAAAGCCAGACTGCCTTCCTCCCACTTCCTGCCACTTGCACGAGATATACAGCCTTGTCACATCGCAAGCCCAGAGGTCTGGTGGCTTTTGCACTGCAGTTGCGGTTGCAGTTACTTTTGTTGCTGTTCGCAGCGTCGCTGGCTGCGCCGCCGGCTTGGGCCGAAGATACATTCCAGTCGCACATTGCCCCGATTTTCTCGCAGCGATGTCTCTCCTGTCACAGCGGTAATGAACCCCAGGGAGAGTTCTCGCTGGAGAGCTCCACGCGTTTTTTCGCCGACGGCTTCGTCGTCCCCGGCGATGCGGAGGCCAGCCACCTAGTGGATCTCATCACGCCGGTCGCCGGGCGAGCTGCAATGCCACATAAGGCCGAGCCGCTGAGCGAGACGCAAATTGCTGCTGTGCGTGCATGGATCGATGCAGGTGCCGCGTGGCCCGCGGGCTATCAACTGCAGTCCGCAGCGATCGACGATTTTGATTGGTGGTCGTTTCAGCCGCTCAAACCCGCCACCGTTCCGCAAGTCGAAGCCAGTTTGAATGATGATCGGCCGGTACATCCCATCGATCGCTTCGTGCGTCAAAAATTGACAGAGCAGGGGCTGACGCATGCGCCTCCCGCCGATCGACGGACACTTATCCGCCGTGTGACATACGATTTGACCGGCCTGCCACCGAGCCCCGAAGAGGTCGACGCCTTTGTACTAGCTAGCACCAGCGATCCGCAGGCCTACGACAAGCTGGTTGATCGACTGTTGCAGTCGGAGCATTACGGCGAACACTGGGCGCGGCACTGGCTTGACGTCGCCAAATACGCAGATTCATGCGGCTATGACAAAGACAAACTGCGGCCCAATGCCTGGCCCTATCGCGACTATGTCATCCGCGCTTTGAACCAAGACAAGCCCTACGCGCGCTTCGTGCAGGAGCAGATCGCCGGCGATGTGCTCTTCCCCAACGATCCTGACGGCATCGTCGCCCTGGGCTTCATCGCCGCCGGACCGTGGGACTTCATCGGTCATGTGGAGGTGGCCGAAAGCAAGCTCGACGGTCTGGTCGCGCGCAATCTGGATCGCGACGACATGGTCTCCGGAGCACTTAATGCGTTTTGCAGTCTCACGGTGCAGTGTGCTCGCTGTCACAATCATAAATTCGATCCCATCACCCAGGATCAATATTACGGTCTGCAAGCCATCTTTGCTGCCGTCGATCGCGCCGATCGGGCCTACGACGTCGACGCAGGCGTGGCTCTGCAGCGACGCGAATTGCTAGCCCGCAGAGACGCGCTACGAGCTCAACCAATGGACTCCCCAGCCGACCCACACGCTGGCCCGGCGGACGCAGATGCTAAGCAGCCGGTAACGCCCCCAGCCACGGCTGAACCCGCTGTAGCACATGCAGAGTTGTTAGCACATATTGAATCTGCGCTCGCTGCTCTCCCGGCACAACACGTCGTCTATGCCGCCTCGACCCACTTCGAACCCCAAGGTAACTTTCTGCCAACACTCGGCCAGCCGCGCGCGGTGAAGACTCTGATCCGGGGCGAAGTGGGCCTGCCGGGAGACTTGGCAGTCCCCGGGGTAATTCCGTTTTCCAGCGACGATCGCGGGCAGTTCCCAGCACAATTATCAGAGTCACAGCGGCGCGCCGAGTTGGCGCATTGGTTGACCAACCGCGATCATCCGCTCGTGTGGCGTTCGATCGTCAACCGCGTCTGGCAGTACCACTTTGGCCAAGGCATCGTTGCCACCCCAAACGACTTTGGACGCATGGGTGCAATACCAACTCACCCAGAATTGCTCGACTGGCTAGCCCTCGAATTTCGCGACGGCGGCCAGTTTCTTCAGGCGCAGTCTCTCAAATCGCTGCACCGCCTGATCGTCACCAGTCAGACCTACCAACAGTCTGCCATCGACGATCCCGCCAACGCACTGATCGATGGCGGCAATCAGTTCCTATGGCGGGCCGGACGCAGGCGTTTGACGGCCGAGGAGCTGCGCGACTCCATTCTGACT
Source organism: Aureliella helgolandensis (assembly GCA_040391435.1). Lineage (GTDB taxonomy): Bacteria > Planctomycetota > Planctomycetia > Pirellulales > Pirellulaceae > Aureliella > Aureliella helgolandensis_A. The sequence continues at coordinate 6,667 of JBEBXX010000090.1, forward strand.
ATCAGTGGTGCGATGAACTGGCAGATGGGAGGCCCCGGATACTATCTGTTTCAGTTGGAAAAGCCTGAGCACTCTCCCCATTTTCAGTATCACAAATTCGACCCAGCCGATGCGGCCTCGCACCGCCGAAGTATCTATCGCTTCATCGCCCGCTCTCAGCCCAATCCCTACATGACCACGCTCGATTGTGCCGATTCATCCCAGAGCACCCCGCGCCGCAACGAAACGCTCACGTCCCTGCAAGCCCTGGCGCTGCTCAACAATAAATTCAGTCTGATCATGGCCGAAAAATTTGCACAGCGACTGACCACTGAACACAGCAGCCTCGAGGCACAGGTCGCACGCGGCGTCGAATTGGTCACACAGCGCCCGGCGGCGGCGAGCGAGGTGGCTGAGTTGGTCGAGTACGGCCGCGTGCATGGCCTAAACAACCTGTGCCGAATGCTTTTCAATCTGAGCGAGTTTGTGTTCGTCGA
>JBEBXX010000091.1:0-7108 GCA_040391435.1 Aureliella helgolandensis
GCCACCGCGCGTCACGCGCGCCACCTCAGGGAACAACGCTCGTAGATTGGGCAGGTAACACGTGCTGACCGGATGGATCACGAGATCGAATTCGCCGTTTTCGAACTGCTGCAAATCGTCCATGGAGGTTTCGACAGTGCGAATCGAAAACTGGTGTCGATTGGCGATTTGACGATCGATTTCCAGCATCGCAGGACTGAGGTCAACGACGGTGACGCGCGCTCCTGCGGCGGCATACAGCGGTCCATGGCGCCCGCCGCCAGCGGCCAAGCAGAGCACGTTCCAGCCACGGATGCTGTTGCCCAACCAACCTATCGCGTCCACCGTTTGCAGCGGTCGCTGCAACTCTTCTTCGCTGGCTGGCCGCGTCAGCACGTGCGCGTCGGCGACCATCTTATTCCATGCCAATCGGTTGTGCGCCAGATATGGATCGCGGGCTGCAGAGTCTTGCTCGTCGAACATAATGATGAGGTGTTGCCTCGAAGAACTCAGTGATGTGCTAGTGGAATCAATTTTCAAAGTTCGCGACGCAAGAACTCGGCAGTGTCGATCAGTCGCTGCTGCTGCAAACAGTGAACAGCAAAACTATCTAACGGTTGGCCAACAGCAATCAGCAATTGTTCCCACACATTGCGCGGTGCGTGCCCAGTTAATTCGATGCGCTGCAGTCGACCTGCGCGATCGTAGAGCATGCCGTCGATCTGCCAGGCTCTGCCCTCCTGCTGGCCACTCCACACGAGCGAGCCGTCCAGCTCAATGAACATCCGCGGCAGCAGCTCCAATCGCTCAAACGCTTGCTCAAACGACAGCTCAAACCGACTCGACTGCATAGCGGTCGCTAGATTCACTTGTGCTGCTGACAACTGTGCTGCTGACAATTGTGCTGCTGACACTTGTGCTGCTGACAATTGTGCTGCTGGCGTTGGAACAGCCGGCAGCGGGTCGGCGTGCGCAGACGCGGCGTGCCGCCGAGGCGGATGGACCGTCGGGCAATAGATGTGAACGTGTTGGCGAGTTTCAGCAAGCATGAAAGATCCAGCAGTAGAGCGGGACGTCGCAGTGACCTATGGTACCAGCAGCGAATTTTACTGGGCTACCAAATAACCTAGAATGGCACCGATCAGCAGGGCAGGCGGGACGGCAATGGCGATGGTCAAGGCAATTACCATAGAGGTACTCAACCTGCCCGAAGGCTCGCGCGTGGGCTGGGTCAGGGCTGGTGGGATCGGCGGCAAGATCGCGCTGGCGCTGCCGGTGTCCGTCATACCCGGCGATCGAGCATGTTCGATCGGCGGGGGATTGATGGCATCTAGCGCACCGCTGGCCTGGGTTGAGTTATGCGCATCCGGCTCGGCTATCGTCCAGCCCGAGACTTGGCCCTGGTCGGGCTGAGTCCAAGTCGTTTGGTTCAGCGCCAGGGCTGCCGAAGTGTCTAGGGTAGCCTCTTCAAGTTGACGTTTGTCGTACTCGTGCGACGGGGGAGGGGGGGCCATCCACGGAGAACGCGCCATTCCCAGATTTCCGACCCCCATATCCGCGATAGCCCAAGGCTCTAGACGAGATGCCACCTCAGCCGCATTGGCAATCCGCTTGTTAACGTCCTTCTCCATCATGTCAGCGATGATATCGACGAAATCCTCAGTGATGTCGATCGCCATGCGTCGCGGATGCCACGGCGTCTCCTCTAAGTGCCGCCGAAGCTTAGAGGTCGTATCGCCACCGGGAAACGGCACCTTGCCACACACCGCATAGTACAGCGTGCAACCCAGCGAATAGATGTCCGAAGCGGTGTGGATCTCCAACGGCGAACGGATCTGTTCGGGTGAGATGTAATCGGTGGTGCCGACGATCTTGCCCGCGCGTGGATCGTTGATGAAATCCTTGGCAAAGCCGGCTAGGCCGACGTCGGATACCTTGGCCTCGCCGGCCGGCGTGACGAGGATATTGCCCGGCTTGACGTCTCGATGGACTAGCCCCTTGCCGTGCGCATAGTCCAGACCCAGAGCCGCTTGCATGATGATCTTCGCCGCCTGCTGCACCGGCAGAGCGCCCCGCGAGCGGACCAAGCGCCGCAAATCCATGCCGGGCACGTATTCGGTCACCAGAAAATGCACATTGCCATCTTGGCCCGCATCGAAGGCGCGCACCAAGTACGGGCAGTCCAGCCCCGCCTGCATGCGAATCTCCCGTCGGAAGTTCTCCAGCGAAGCTTCCGTGGCCCTAGCTCGCGGAAGCACTTTCACCGCACATTCGCGGCCCATCAACTGATGCACGCCTTTGAAGACTTGCCCCATCCCGCCCTGGCCAAGCCAGTCGGTGATCACATACGGGCCGAGCGTCAATTTGGTTCGCCCCTCGAGCAACTGGTCGGCTTGATAGGGGGTCAATGTCTCTTGCTCGACCAGCAGATCGGCCAGCAGCCGGTCGGGCAGGGGGGTTTCGGCAGCTAGACCCTGCTGAGTTTGGCGATGTCGGGCGACACGCTGCGCGTAATCCAACTGTTGCACCGTGACCAGTCCGCTGCTAATCGCCGATGCACAGAAGATGGACTCAGTACCGGGCGTCATCGAGTTTTCTCATGGAATGGCGCGCAGTGCGACCGAGCGGACAAAAACAGGGCAAGTGGGCCTCAATAACACCATAATACTAGCATAATGACTCAGCCGTCAAACGGGCTCCGCACTTGTCCGATTGCCGCCTGGCGCACACAATCTTATTCCCATGCACTTCACCACCACCTTACAGTTGATCTATCGAATATGAGCGGTCGCTTAATTGCCATTGGCGATATTCACGGATGCACCGAAGCGCTAGACGCAATTTTGGCAGCCATCGACCTTCAAGCCGCGGACACGCTGGTGACGCTGGGGGACTACGTCGACCGAGGACCAGATAGCAAAGGGGTCGTCGACCGGCTCATCGCACTGAAGTCCCAATGCAATCTCGTGCCGCTCTTTGGCAATCACGAAGAGATGATGTTGGACGTGGTCCGCGACGGGCAACCACCCCATCGCTGGCTGCAGTACGGCGGCGTGGAGACGCTGGACTCCTATCGTTTTGCTGGGGATATGGATGTCATCTCCGCGGAACATCTTGAATTTTTTGCTTCGCTGCTCGACTACTATGAGACCGACGAGCATTTCTTTGTGCACGCCAATTACGATCCCGAACTGGGGCTGGCCGAGCAGCCGCAGCAGTTGCTACGCTGGTTAAAGCTGACCGACTTCACGCCGCCGCCGCACTTCAGTGGCAAGCGCGCCGTAGTGGGGCACACTCACGATCGCGCGGGCGAGATTTTTGACATCGGGCACTTGGTCTGCCTGGATACCTACTGCTACGGCGGCGGCTGGTTGACCGCCCTGGAAATGCACTCGGGCCAGCTCTGGCAGGCGAACATGGCTGGCGAGCTGCGCTGAGGCTCGTCGCCGCAGAGAGCTGCCACCAGGCCGACACCTCTAATGCCGATACCTATAATACAGTAGGGAATTCTAGCGAAATCCATCAGCGAAAAGCGTTCAGCGAAGGGGATAATTATGGGTCAGCGACTCACATTTTTACTAGGCAACCTGTGCGGGCTGGTGGTCGGTGGCCTGCTCGTCTGGGCCTACTATGCCGATCGGCCTGTGGCCGGCGAGGCAGCACCAGCGATCCGGCCACTGCAAGGCTATGTTGTTCCAGTCAAACTTAATTCGGCGGACACTCCTCCGGGCTGGCAGCGGCGAGAGTTCAATGGGCGTCCCTTCTACATCATCCCTATTGCGGCCCCTCACTTGGATTAGCGAGCCTAGCATCCCGCACAGGGCAGCTAGCCGGCAAACTCCCTCTAGCCGGCAAATCTTACCAGCTTTGCTCAACAACCCTGACCGCTACAGCCGAAGTTAAGGGTGAGCAGGTTGCGATGTCGGCAGCCTGGCTCAGTTATTGCTTTCCAAAGCCTTGCTCAGGGGGCGAGTCATGATGATGAGCTATCGCAGCTTAAAACGGTCGTTATTGCGCATTGCTAGCGGATTAGATGTAGTAGACGGGGCGCGGTCCGCCCGCGCGGTAGGAGCGAGATCCCTGCCTGTGCTAGTAGCTGCAGTCTGCCTGTGCGGCTGGCTGAGCGCCAGCGCCACGGCCCAACTGCGCAGCGGCCGGACGACTCGCAGTCTCTATGCAGATGATGCGGCGGCCCGCGCTGCAGCGGCTGAGCCTGCAATGGCCCGCCCATCTGCCCGCCCACCGGCCGCACGAGCCCCTGGACGGGCTCCCGCGCAAACCCACACTCGCAACGCGGCGGTGGGCAATTCACGGCAGCGGCAAGACGCGGCGGTCGTCTCCGCATCTCATACGCAGCCAGCGATTGTGACCGAGGACTCGTCCTACGACGACTATGGCGATAGCCAGTTTGCTCCGGGGGACCAGGGCATGACCTACTTCGATAGCGGCAGCGATCCGAGTTTTGAGGCCGGAAATTTTGAGCCTGGCAGTTTTGAGCCTAGCAGCTTCGGCGGTGGCGGTTGTGGTGAACCGGGTTGCGACTCGTGCGGCAGCTACTCGGCGATCGCGCCCACGTGCAGCTCTATGGCCTGTCCGCCCAGCGGCGGTCCGCTGATGGCCCTGTGGTGCCGCACCAGTGTGCGTGCCGAGGTCCCGTTGTATTGGCGCCGCGCCATGGGGCCGCCGCCGCTGGTAACCACTTCGCCCACGGGGACCGCCCCGGATCTAGCCGGTCTGCTCGGTCAGCGCACGACGCAACTTCTGCTGGGCGGCAATGGCGACAAGCTAGACGAAAGTGTCAACGCCGGCCTGAGACTGACCTTTGCGACTTGGCTCGGCTCTGAAAAACAATACGCGCTGATGTTCCGCTACTGGAACGCGGGCGACCAGGACAACACGTTCAACTTCAGTTCAAATCAGTTCCCCATCCTGGCTCGGCCGTTTCTCAATACGTCCGCCGCCACTGCCGCTCAAGACACGCAGTTGGTCGCATTTCCTGGCGACACCGTGGGCAACATTTCAGTAGCCACTGAGTCGCAGGTCGATGGCCTCGAACTGACGCTCAAACGCTTGATCTATCAAGATCGTTTCACACGCATAGATTGGCTGTACGGATATCAGCATGTATCGATCGATGAAGGCTTGAGCATCATGAGCAACACGACCGTCACAGGCAATGTGCCCGGCTTGCAGGGGACCACGATTGCCGTCCGTGATAATTTCCGCTCTGCCAACGATTTCAATGGCGTCGCCTATGGCCTGATGGGATCGCGGCAGATGGCCTGCTGGAAAATGGAGACGCTCTTTCGCTTGGGGTTAGGAAATCTACGGCGCAAGGTAAATATCGATGGCTCCACGACCACCACTGCCAATGGCGCGGTGATGACCAGCTCGCAGGGCTTGCTGGCGCGAAATACTAACGACAGAGCCTTTGTGGATGATACGTTCGTAGTGGTACCAGAAGTGGGCGTCAACTTTGCCACTCAACTGCGTCCCGGCCTGGACTTCAACGTAGGTTACAACTACTTGATGGTCCCCAAGGTGGCTCAGGCTAGCCAGCAGATCAACCAGAACCTTGCCGTGAATCTGTCGGACCCACTGGTCGGAGCCCTGGACCCGTCGCTCCGGCTCAACGAAGGAAAGTACTGGATTCATTCGTTGGGTTTGGGTCTGCAACTGCGCTACTAAATATCGGCCCGAAACTTAAGCGGATATCGGCAGTGATCATTTGAGGAGCCAGAGTTCAGTTGCAAAAGTCGACGGCCGCACAGCTTGCCGGCTTTCGCTACCGACAAGCGATTAACGCCACGCGAAACGCTCACAACGAATGCATCCATGAACAATGATCCATTAGCATGGGCACCCATCGGTCGCTTGATCGGACTGGAAGTGCAGCCGGCCAGCGGCGACCAAGCAGAGGTGTTTTTGGAAGTAGATGAACGCATGCATAACCCGATGGGCTTTGTCCACGGCGGAGTGATCGCATTGTTGGCCGACGCCACCATGGGGATCGCCTTTGGCCGCACGCTGGACGACCAACGCAGCTTCGCAACCATCGAGATGAAAACAAACTTTTTGAGGCCAGTGAAAAAAGCGCGGCTGCAGGCCACAGCCCGAGTCGTCAGTCGTGGATTGCGGATAGGTTTCGTAGAGGCCACGATCGTCGATCGACACCGCAAGTTGATCGCTACGGCCAGTTGCACGTGCACGGTCAACTCACTGAAGTAGAGCTTGTTCTCTCTCGGCGCGGCACTGATGAGCGATCAAGCCGGCCACATAGCCACCCTTGAAACCCGCGTCGATGTTGACCACGGTGACCCCGGCCGCACAACTGCTGATCATGCTCAGCAAAGTAGTGATGCCTTGTAGGTTGGCACCATAACCCACGCTCGTTGGGACCGCGATAATGGGGCTGGCGACCAGCCCGCCGACCACGCTGGCTAGGGCACCCTCCATGCCGGCTACCACGACTACGCAAGTGCACTTGCGCAGCCGCTGCAGGTGCGGAAGCAGGCGATAGGGCCCGGCCACGCCGACATCGCAAATCAAGTCCGCCGCAATCCCCATCCAGCACAGTGTCTGCAGCGCCTCGCGGGCTACCGGTAGATCGGTACTGCCGGCGGTGAGCACGATCACGCTGGCTGGCGATTGCGATTGCGATTGGGCCGGGGCAGGGCAGGGGAGCGGGGGATGTTCGCTAGCTCTATGGGTGCTGGTCACTGCGGACTCGCCGCCGCCGAGAGCCGCGGATGACAGCCGTAGCGTTCTGGCGACTGGATCATAATCGCTGTTAGTGAACTGTGGAGCGACTTGTTCGGCGATCGACGGATCGACGCGTGTGGCGAGCACTTCGCGCTGACCGCTAGCGAGCAATTGTTGGGCAATGGCGCATATATCCTCGGCCGATTTGCCGCTGCCAAAGATGACCTCACCAAAGCCGCAGCGGCGGCGGCGATCGACGTCGGGGCGATGGGCTGAGCCGGCGGCGTACTCTAAGCTCAGCAACCTTTCGGCCAGCTCGCTCCAGGACAGCTCGCCGGCCTGTGCCAGAGCCAGCCACTGCTCGGGCTCGGGCTTAGACTCAGGCTTTGTAGCTCCCGAGACTGTAGCTCCCGAGACTGCGGCTCCC
>JBEBXX010000092.1:0-7106 GCA_040391435.1 Aureliella helgolandensis
CACTGAGACATCCGGCGAGATTCGCCGACTACTCCGGATAGGTGTTAAACATAAAGCAGCCACCTGGCAGAGACGCTGAGCAATGCAAGAGGAGCAATGGATCGTCGGATCGATCCACTGCAAAAGGTGCGTTGCAAAAATGCCGCGGGGTTGCGACTTCGACTACCACACGTAGCTCACCGTGCCTGAGCCGACGTGATAGACTTGGCGGTCGTTGAACTGCGTGTTGTAATCGCTGCTCAGCGACCAACGATCGCTCACCTGGCTGGCCAAGCCCGCACCGACGATACCCCAATCGCGGCCCATGTCCAGACCGGTCGTCGCGAAGCCGCTGCCGCCCACTCCGGCGAACTGCGAATTGACCAGCGTGTTGGTGTCCAGGAACTCGTGCATGTAGATCGCGCGCAGTTGCGGCGTGATCCGCATGTTGCGTAGCGGTCTGGCTCCAAATTCCAGTTCACTTCCCAAGAGACTTCGCAGCGAATGCGTGTCGTTGCCGTCAACGATTAAGTTCGTCACGCCAGCGCCCGTCTCTGTGAAGCCGTTCTGGCGCGCGTAAACGTACTGCAAACCGCCGAACGGTCGCAGAATCGTTCGAGAGGACATTTGCAAGTTCAAGCCACGCTCGCCATAGGCAAAGCCTTGCCAACCATCGGTCTTGCCGCGGGCCGTAGCATTCAGATTGCCGATCTGAATGTTCCGCTCGCTGGAGATTCCGTCGAACTGGAATCCACCCATTGCAATTCCGTAATGCATCCCGCTAGCCTGCGTTAGCAGCGTCCCAAAATTGCCACCGTTGGTTGAACGGCGTTGGTTGGTGATATCCGTCGTAACCTGCGAACCCACGTAGCCGCCAAAGAATCCGACTCGCAGAGACTCGTCGATGAATTTTTCGATTCCAAACGTGACGCCCCCTAGTCCATAGCCAATACCATCGGAGTTGCCATCGTTTCGTGCTGAGCCGCCCAGGCCATAGCCGGTCGTCCAGCCCATCCAAGAGGGTAATCGACGCACTCGTTGCACACTTCCTAGACCGTCGCCCGATGCGCTGTGTGTCGAGCGACTGGCTCCCTCTTGATAGCTCGCCAGCGCGATCGGTGAGTCCGGGTTCATGTTGCTGGGACTCGCCCCAGAGACTAAACCACCTGTGGCAAAACCAGACGAACCCATGCCGGGACTCATGCTGCCGCGCAGATGGTTACTGAGCACGCCGAACAGTTGGCTCGTCCCTTGTATGCCGACTTGTTGGCCGCTACCGCTGACCGAACTGTCAAGCTGCGACAGGCTATATTGCACTTGGGCGTGGGTCATCGGGCGGAATTCATCGAGCAGTGCGCCAAATTCCCCGTTCGCCCCCTGGCTATTGAGGTCGATCGCCTGGCCGACTGAGCGTTGGTTAGCAGAGCCAGCCACGCTGGCGAAATCTGTGCTGTTGGCAATCAGCCTGAAGAAGGCATAGTTCGAGTTATAACCGAGCTGGGCGTCGAAGAACGCCAAGTCGTCGTTGATCGCGTCGAACGCGCCCGTTAGCGGCCCATACGTATGCAGGAAAGCGTATTCGGTGCCGTGTGTATACGCGCCGTCAGCGCCCCGCACGGAAACGGTCCCGCCGTTGATCGTGGCGCTATCGGCAGTGATTAAATCGTGGTCGACGCCAGCCACCGGAGTGCTCGAGGGCCGGATCTCGACCACCGTCGTGCTACCAGGGTTAAACGTGGCATTGCCACCGACGGTCAAAGCGCCAATCGAGTTGCCAACCGCGAGGGTTCCGTTGTTAACGACATTTCCACCGATTGTGCCGCCGCCGCCCAATTCGCCCGAACTGTTGACGGTAACGTCGGAATTGATCGCCCCATTGATGGCTAGCCGCCCTGCGTTGACTGCTGTTTGGCCGCTGAATCCACTGCTATCTCCGGTCAGATTGAGCGTTCCGCTGCCCTCTTTAACAAAAACTCCGTTACCGGACAGTGAACCGCCGAAAGCGGTATTGGCAGTCGAATCGGTGGTCAGCCCGCCGCCGTAAATCTCAACCGCGCCGTCCCCTGAGAGGGAGCCGACTCCCAACATAGCAGATGTCATGAGCGAAGCGTTGCCGTCGATAAACAGGTCACTGCCAGCTAGAGCATCGTCATTGTAAGCGAATATTCCACCTTGCAGAATCGAAGTGCCGCCGGTGTGACTGGTCGCTCCAAGCTCTAGGTAACCGTGGCCACTTTTTATCAAATGTCCGGGTTGGGCACCGCTCGTCGGGTCATCGCGCACGCCTCCCTGAATTGTGTAGTTGTAGTGCGAGACGTCGATGGTCGCGTCGCCGGCAAGCAGGAATTCGCGGTCATAATTCGGGAAGAAAGATTCGTCGGCGATTTCGAGGGTGGCATTGCTGATATAAACGTCGCCAGCAGAGGGATCTAGCGGCGAGTGGCCCTCCAGTTTCAGCCTGCCGGCGTTAATATGCGTGTCACCGGTGTAGGTATTTTCGCCGCTGAGGACCAGTGTTCCCTCGCCGGTCTTGGTGATTCCACCCTGGCCATATCCACCGATTGAGTCGGCGAAAGTCATCGTTTCGCCGCTCGCAACATCGATGGTGGCCTGGACGTTATGCAGGAACATGCCCGCGCCAAGTCCTTGTGCAACAACAATATCGTCCACACCCATGCGCCCGATGGCTTGATTACCGTTAAATTGCGAGCCGTCGGAGCCGGAGCTTTGCACGATCGTCAACGTCCCTCCCTCGCGGACGAAGACCGCACCACCGAGTCCCGCGCCGCCGCCACCGCGGGTAGCATTTTCGCCCCCTGCGAATCCTCCGGCGCTACCGGCAGCGCCACCGCCGCCAAAGCCACCTAGTGCCGTGTCTGTGGGACCATACGACCCGGCTCCACCCCCGCCGCCGCCGAATTCGCCGCTTGCGCCCGCTTGCGTATACTCGCCGCCCGCTCCGCCGCCGCCGAGTCCACCTTCACCAGGAAGTCCAGACATATAATCGCCACCAGCGCCAAGATATCCGCCGCCACCGCCGCCCCCGTCGGCATGGGTATTTGCGCCACCCATCCCGCCAATTGCGTAATTAGAGTTGAATTTCACATCGCTGAGTGTCACGTTGGCACCGCTCTGGACAAACACCGCTCCGCCCGCACCTAGCCCTCCACCACCGCCTCGATGACCCGCGCCGCCCCGACCGCCTTCAGCCCATCCATTGGCGATGGTAAGATTCTTGATCGTGACATCCCCGCTCTCAACGAAGAACGGTCTGTGGTCGTACTGCCCGCTAAGCTGATAACCCTGACCGTCGATAGTGACATTCTGGGTGAGTGTGTTCAGGCTGCCGGACAGGTAAATACTGGAGGTCAATCGAATCGTGTCACCCGCATGAGCGCTGGTGATGGCGCTATTGAATTCGGTCTCGCTAGCGACATTGTAAATAACTGGATCCGCAGCCCAGGCTGGGCCAAGCATGCCGCCACCGACGAGCACTAACGCACACGCAGCATGGCGAGTCGCGCGCCATGCCTCGACCAGTAGAGCGCGCAGCCGAGCGCGGCGCGCGGTGACTTGTGTGAGGCGCACAGGTCGCCGACGTAACTTAACAAGCGAATGCTTGTGCATGCTGATCATCCTTGATCGCAAGATTTTTCATTGGAAATAGTAAGACGGAGCGTAGCAAAATCTGCCAAGATGGGTATCGAGAGTACGCATGTTCCGGAACTTGTCTAAGTCGACTGATTTAGGAATTTGCACGACTCAAACCAAGCAAATGCCTCGATTCCGCTAGTTCAGCCCTCGCCAACTCGATAGCCGCGGACTGCGCAGGCGATGGCACTGCGACCTTACTCACTCACATCACTTACACATTCGATGCGCGGCCAGTAGTTAGATTAGAGCGACCGCTCCATAGTCGGAATCCCGCACCATAGTCGCCCGACCGCTCCGTCGGTCGGAAATGCCTGCGCGAACCGGCGGAGCGGTTCGGCGACTATCGGAATTGCCTGCGCGAACCGGCGGAGCGGCTCGGCGACTATCGGAATGCCTGCGCGAACCGGCGGAGCGGTTCGGCGACTATCGGAATTGCCTGCGCGAACCGGCGGAGCGGCTCGGCGACTATCGAATTGCCTGCGCGAACCGGCGGAGCGGTTCGGCGACTATCGAAATGCCTGCGCGAACCGACGGAGCGGTTCGGCGACTATCGGAAATGCCTGCGCGAACCGGCGCGAGGCGGTTCGGCGAATCGGAGCAGGGTGAATGGGCTCGCTCAGCCTAAGCTTCCAGGCCGTGCGTTTCGATAATGGTCGAGGCACCAGGCGTCAGGCGGCGGAGCTTGGCTACAATCACCGCCTTATCAGCGGAGCTAGCTTTTTCGGCACGAGCCAAAAGTCGGGTAACCTGCTTGCGGCGATGACGGCGGCGGCGAAGCTCGCGAGTTCTTTCTGTTCCCATAGCGCGAAAAAATCCTATGATTCTTGATAGCTGGTGGCGGATAGCTGGATGCATTAACAAGGCACGAATTCGTCCTGGTCCCCCCAAAGCGTAGTGTGGCTGGGACAATTGGTCAATCCACATCCACAAAACTGCCCACGCCCACAAAACTTTCCAACCCAAGTAAAACGGCACTGCGGATGGAGGGGCTCAGGTGGCTCTGGTGGTCGAATGAGCAGGTGCCCTGGAAATTACCTGTGCTGTTTGTCAAGATAGGCCACACAGCTCAGCATGGCTGCCGCCTGAAAGTTGCTTCGCTAGTGCCAATCGACGTAAATCCACTGCAGGTCCATTTTTTCTTGGCAAATCTTTCTTCGCAAATCTTTCTACACAAAAATCGACCCGGAATAAATTACGGATGAGCAGCGAACCAATGGCAGTCGTGTTGGCGGCGGGCAAAGGAACTCGCATGAAAAGCGACCTCCCTAAAGTCCTCTTCCCGGTCTTGGGGCGAGCCATGATCCACTGGGTACTCGACGCGCTCAATGCCGCCGGCGTGCAGCGAATCATCGTCGTGGTTGGCTATCGCAGCGCAGATGTGCGCAGCGAATTGTCGGCTCGCAAGGGGATTAGTTTTACGCTGCAGGAGCAGCAACTGGGCACCGGCCATGCCGTTGAGATGTGCCGTTCGCAGTTGCAAGGGCACTCCGGTCCACTGCTGGTTGTAGCGGGCGATTCGCCGCTGATCCAAGCCAGCTCGCTGCACAAGCTCCTCGCGCACTTCGGCAGCGGAGAGTGGGACTGCTTGCTGGGGACGCTCCTCAAAGACGACCCCACGGGCCTGGGCCGCATCGTGCGCACGCCCGCCGGAGAGTTCAGCCGCATCGTCGAGCACAAAGACGCCAGCTTGGCCGAACGGACGATCAAGGAAGTTAACATGAGTACTTACCTGTTCAGCACGCCAGAGCTGCTGTGGGCACTTTCTCGACTGGAAAATTCCAACGCGCAGGGGGAGTTTTATTTGACCGACTGCCCACAGATCCTCAAGGACAACGGTCGCAAAGTGGACGCGTTGCCCGTGCTTGAGCCTTGCGAATCCCTGAGCATCAATACAATTGAAGAGCTTGCCATTGTGGAATCCAAAATGCGCGAGATGGGCTACGCCTAGCATCGCTCGACTAGCCCACTGCTCAACCCGCACACAAATCGCGTATACCGATGCTTACCACCCCGCACACCACTTACTTCCAGCGACCCAGCATGCGTGAACTGAAAATATTGAGCGGTCGAGCCAACCCGGAACTGGCCCGCGACATTTGCAATTCGCTGCATTTGGAGCTGGGCTCCGTGTCGCTAGGGAAATTCCCTGACGGTGAAAACTACTGCAAGATCGATGACGACGTGCGCGGCCGCGACGTTTTTTTGATCCAACCCACCTGCCCGCCGGTCAACGATCACTTGATGGAACTGCTGATCATGATCGACAGTTGCAAGCGGGCGAGCGCGGCCCGCGTAACTGCTGTCATTCCGTACTACGGATACGCTCGGCAAGACCGCAAGGATGAAGGGCGTGTGCCGATCACGGCCAAGCTAGTCGCCAACATGATCGCCCGCGCCGGTGCCGATCGCGTGCTGACCATGGATCTTCATGCACCGCAGATCCAAGGTTTCTTTGACGTCCCGGTAGATCACCTGTATGCGGCCCCGGTGCTGAATCAGAACTTTCTAGACATGGGCTATGACCAAGACGAAATCGTGGTCGTCAGTCCTGACCAGGGGAGCATCAAGCGGGCCATCGGCCACTCAAAGCGACTGGGCGGGCAACTGGCGATCGTCGATAAACGCCGCGACAGCGCGCTGGTCACCAAGCAAAAGAACATCATCGGCGCCTCGGTCGAAGGCAAGGTGTGCTTGATGTTCGACGATATGATCAGCACGGCGGGCTCCATCTGCGGCGCCGCCGAGCTGGTCCATCAACAGGGCGCTAGAGAGATCCATTTGGCAGCCACGCATGGAGTGCTGTGCGGGCAAGCCATCGAGCGCATTCGCGTGGCGCCAATTAAGTCGGTCTGCGTAACCAACAGCATTCCGCTGACCCCAGAAAAACGACTCGATTCGATTAAAGTCGTCTCCGTGGCTCCCTTGCTGGCTGAAGCCATTCGCCGCATCCACCACGACCAATCCATCAGCGCCATGTTCCCTCCGCCGCCTCCCAATAACTAGGGTTTTTCGTTGCGAAAGACCGCCACGATGTCTTCCACTGGGACGACAAATAGCTGGTTAGCGGGATCGAAGTCGACCGGAATGGCGTTTTTGGGATGGAACAGAATTTTATCGTACTGCCGCAGCGGCACATCTTCGTCATGAGCCACCTGCTGGCTGATCGTCACAATCCGGCCAGTGATCGTAGGGATTTCCGCCGCGTCGGGCAGGGCGATCCCCCCTTTTGTCTCGCGCTTCGGCTCGTCCTTGAGCACCAGCACGCGTCCGCCGATGGGTTCGATGTATTGTAAAGTCGCTTTTTTGGTAGCCATAACCGCCTGTTAAAACGATAGCGTTGATGAAAATTGAACGATGGAAATGAAAGTCAGTGGAGATTGGGCAAGCTACCAAGCGATGACTAAGCAGGCCAGCCGAACCGTCGGAGGGGGAAGAGGAGGGACCATTGATCGCGAGCGGTCCAAGTTTTATCC